>NZ_JAPEOX010000006.1 GCF_026340675.1 Streptomyces sp. NBC_01264 | reverse complement strand
CCCAGGCGCTGCGCGCCTGGGAAGGGAACCGCCTCACTGCGCTCGGCGGCCCCGCCTTCGGCGGGGGGCCCTTCCGCTGCGCTCCAGGGCATGGCCGGCCCCGGCCGGGGTCCTGCGCTTCGCTCCGGACCAGGCCCCCGGCTTCGCCGGGGGCGGCCTGCTTTGCAGGCCAGGGCCTCCCGCGCTCCGCGCGGGAGGTAACCCGCTAGGCGGGTCCACTCCCCCACCCCAAGGTCCTTCCGGCTCCGCCTCCAGGACCCCAGGCCTGCGCCTACGCCAGCTGCCATGCCCTGCTCCAAGCCAGATCTGAATGAAAGTCTGCCCTGTTGGTCAATGCGCTCACATTGAGGGTTTAGGTAGGATCAATATTCCTACACAATGGAAAGAGAAAATTATGGATCAGATCGCCCTACCCGAGGATTTGAAGAGTCCCGAATGGTACCACCTATACAACAAGGAAAACTACCTCCAGCTATTCTCTTTTGGTTCTCCTGAATTCTTTCCGGCGAACCATTCGGACCCCGCGCTTAGAGAGATCAGGAAGGCATTCAAACGCTACTGCCACCTCTATGTAGAGAACTACCTCGAATGGATTGACGAATTCTGCAACAGGCCTCTTTTCGACGAGTCGTCGATCCCCCGTCAGGATATCGCATCGATTATCAATACGGCGGATGATCCGAACCGATTCCAGAAAGTATATATTTTCTTCCTATCCGAGTTCCAAACACATATAAAGACTGTCGACGCCTACCTAGCGAAAGAGTCTGCACTCAGTAGTGCCAGGGAGACCGATGATCTCTACTACAAGTACCAGTACTGCATGAAAGCAGTCTCCGAGGCTCAGCGGCCCCTGCTGGCCAAAACCCTGGCAAGCGAATCAACCTTTTCCATGGCTAAGGCGGCTGCCCTTGCTGGAATGCACGCATCACGACAACTGGAGGACGCACTTTTCCATCGAAAATCATCCACTAAAGAAGCACTTGCCTGGGGTGCAGCATACAAGAAGAAGATAAAAAGAGAAGAATATAATATTCTCCTTGCTGTATTCAACTCGAAAAACGAAAAAATCGTCGCGGCGATCAAGAATCTAGAGCTCGATCGATCGGACAGAAAGAAGCTGGCCGAGTATCTCCTGAAACCCAGCTTCGAATTTGAGGATTAATCAGGTTGAACTCGTCGTTGCCCCGACGGTCCCCCGGGGCGAGCAGGGCGGTGAAGCCGGTGATCTAACCCGAAAATACCCACCTCGATCTCGGACGCCTGTCTGAGCTGAGGGGCCGAGGGCGGCGAGGGTTGTGGCTATGCGGCCTTCGCGGTGAGGGTCACATCGTGACCGAGGGCCGTCGGACGGGCAGCCGCCACACGGCCCCATTTTCACGGCTGCGCCGACGTCCGGTATGCCGGATACAGAAACTCGTTGGTTTTGTCCAGCACTCTCAGCTGGCTGACGGTTCAGCCGGCGGCCGTAGCGCAGGGGGCCCGCGGGCTGGTTTGCTCCTGGTCGAGACCAACCAACCATAATGCATACACCATGGTGATGCACCATGTACTGTTGGCAGAAAGACGAGGCAGGGTCGGGGCCGTTACCTCTGGTCTGAGGCGTAGTCACTGGGATCCGGTATCGGGGAAGGCATGCGAATGTCTGGTATTCAGCTCAGGGAACATCAGGTGGACCAGCGGTCGGCGATCCGGAAATGGGTTGGGGTGCCGGTGAAATCGGCCGTGCCGCCTCAGGGGCTGCGGGGGACGATCGTGTCCGCGACTGGCTCGGGGAAGACGATCACCGCTGCTGCGAGTGCGCTGGAGTGCTTCCCGGGGGGCCGGATCCTGGTGACCGCCCCGACCCTGGATCTACTCGCTCAGACCGCGCAGGCCTGGCGCACTGTCGGCCACCGCGCCCCGATGGTCGCGGTGTGCTCGCTGGAGAACGACGCGGTACTCACCGAACTCGTGGTGCGCACCACGACCAACCCCGTGCAGCTCGCCCTGTGGGCCGCACGGGGGCCCGTGGTCGTGTTCGCTACGTACGCCTCCCTGGTCGACCGTGAGGACGCCACCGACCCTGAGGCCGTCCAGAAGGTGCGCGGGCCCCTGGAGGCTGCTCTCTCGGGCGGGGAGCGGCTCTACGGGCAGCGCATGGATCCCTTCGACCTGGCCATCGTGGACGAAGCCCACGGGACGGCTGGGGACCTGGGCCGGCCCTGGGCCGCGATCCACGACAACACCCGGATCCCCGCCGACTTCCGCCTGTACCTCACCGCCACCCCCCGGATCCTCGCCGCAGCGCAGCCGCGGAAAGCCGCAGCCGGGCCGGCGCCCGACATCGCGTCGATGGCAGACGACCCCGAGGGCACCTACGGTCCGTGGCTCGCCGATCTAGGACTGTCCGAGGCCATCGAGCGGGAGATCCTCGCCGGATTCGAAATCGACGTCTTGGAAATCCGTGACCCCTCACCGCAGCGATTCGTACTCTCGGAGGAATCACTGCGGGGACGGCGTCTCGCGCTTTTGCAGACCGCACTACTCGAACACGCCGCGCGGCACAATCTGAAAACCGTGATGACCTTTCATCAAAAGGTCGAAGAGGCCCGGGCCTTCGCTGAAAAGCTTCCCGCGACAGCAGCCGAGCTGTACGTCAGCGAGAGTGACCCTGTCGCGCTGGCGCGCGCCGAGGAGCTCCCGGAGTCGTCGATCGAAGCGGAGCCCTACGAGTTGGAGGCTGGCCGGCACGTGCCCCCCGGCCGGGTGTGGTCGGCGTGGCTGTGTGGAGATCACCTCGTGTCCGAGCGGCGCGAGGTGCTGCGCCAGTTCGCCAACGGCATCGACGCGGCCGGGCGCCGCGTGCACCGGGCGTTCCTCGCGTCCGTGCGGGTGCTCGGGGAAGGAGTCGACATCACCGGCGAACGCGGTGTCGAAGCGATCTGCTTCGCGGACACCCGTGGGTCGCAGGTGGAGATCGTCCAGAACATCGGGCGGGCGCTGCGGCTCAACCGGGACGGCTCCACCAAAGTGGCCCGGATCATCGTCCCGGTCTTCCTGGAGCCCGGGGAGGACCCCAAGGACATGGTGGCGTCCGCTTCGTACGCGGGCCTGGTCGCTGTCCTCCAGGGCCTGCGCAGTCATGACGAGCGACTGGTCGAGCAACTCGCTTCGCGCGCTCTGAGAAGCGGGAAGCACACTGTGCACGTGCAGCGTGACGAAGAGGGCCGGATCATCGGCGCCGGCGTCGGGGTCAAGGGGGACGACCAGGACCAGGAGGACGGGGCGGACGTCGCGGCGGAGTCCGCGTTGCTGCACTTCTCCACCCCGCGTGACGCCGCGGCTATCGCGGCCTTCCTGCGCACCCGCGTCTACCGGCCCGAATCCCTGGTCTGGCTGGAGGGCTACCAGGCACTCCTGCGCTGGCGCGCCGAGCACGGAATCACCGGCCTGCACGCGGTCCCCTACGACACCGAGACGCCGGTGGGCGTCACGAAAAGCTTCCCTCTCGGCCGGTGGGTTCACCAGCAGCGCAAGGCCCTGCGGGCCGGAGAGTTGGAGGTGCGGCGTCAAAAGCTCCTGGACGCACCCGAGGCCGGCATGGTCTGGGAGCCGGGTGAAGAGGCCTGGGAGGACAAGCTTGCCGCGCTGCGCGCCTACCACCGGGCAAGCGGACACCTGGCACCCCGGCAGAACGCCCTGTGGGGCGAGAGCGAGACGATGGTGCCCATCGGGCAGCACATGGCCAACCTGCGGCGCACGGGCGTCAAGAACGGCCTCGGGAAGGACGAAGAGAACGCGACGACCCGGGCCGCGCAGCTTTCTGCGATCGATGAGGATTGGGACTGCCCGTGGCCGCTGGACTGGCAGCGCAACTACCGGCTACTCGCCGCCCTGGCCGACGCTGACGGGTCCCTCCCCGACATCGCCCCCGGAGTGACCATCGACGGCGACGACGTCGGCCGCTGGCTCCACCAGCACAAGCGTCCAGACGTCTGGGCACAGCTCACCGCCGAGCAGCAGGAGCGATTGTCCAAGCTCGGCGTCCAACCCGCCCCGGCGCCGGCCCTCACCGCCCCGAGCGCGAAGGTGACGCCCAAGGCGCAGCAGGCGTTCCAGCGCGGCCTCGCCGCGCTCGCGCAGTGGGTCGCGCGGGAAGGCACCCGACCGGTACCCCGCGGACACACCGAAACCATCACCACCGACGGCGAGACAGAACCCACCGGGGTGAAACTCGGCGTATGGACCAGCAACACCAAGAGCCGACGCGACAAGCTCACCACCGAGCAACTCAGCGCGCTCGCGAAACTGGGCGTCGACTGGGCCTGACCGGCTCAGCCTGCGGGCCGCCGGGGGAAGGACGAGCAGCTACCCCCGGCGGGCCCGTACCGCGTCCGTGTACAGCTCGCGGGTCAGGTCCCCTTCGCCGATGCCCAGGCCCGGCAGGAAGGCGCGGACGTCCGCGAGCGCGCCCGCCAGGCCTTCGGGCCCGGTCATCGTCTCGACCTCCACGAACACCCCGTCAATCTCCGGGACCTGCACCACGGTGGCGAGCATCTGCCGACCGCGGACGGTGACGGTGTAGTTCGTGCAGTGCTTCGTGAACGCGATCACCGGCTCGTACCCCAGCCCCCGCACCACAGCGTGCACCGCCTCCGGGTCGGCCACCGCGGTCTCGTGCTCGGGCTTCGATCCGGACTCCTCGTCCACGGCGGCGCTCTTGTACGTCCGGACCGTACGCGCCGCGCCGTACGCGCTCTCCACCGTGCGGACCCGCAGCTCCGCGTCCCGCGCTTCGAGGGTCCGCTCCGCCGTGTCGTAGTAGGTATCCCGGTAAACCTCCGCTCGGCCCACAGCCCACTGGTCGAGTAGCTCGACCAGCGCGGTCCGGTCCTTCACGCGCGCCTTCAGCTCTGCCTCGATCACCCTGTACTTCCTCCCTCTCACACCGTGCGCCGTGCGCCGGCCACCATCGCTTCGAACATCCGGCGGTGGCCCCGGAACAGCGGGCCGTGCGCGGTGGCCACCACCTTGTAGGTGGCGGACTCGTGGCCTTCCCAGCCGGCGTCGAAGGCGCCGACGAACATCGTGTCGTCGCCGCGAATCAGGCGCCAGGTCGGCAGCATCGCGTACCGGAACACCGCCACATCGCACACCGCAGTGAGCTCCCGCAGGCGGGCTTCCGCGAGGCGGATCCCGGCCGCGAGCGTCTCGGCCGGCTCCCCGATCTCCGCCGCGCGCTGCACCGCGGCGGGAGCGTCGGGGTCTAAGAGCAGGACCCGCACCGGCGTTGTCACGTTGTGGGTGGTGTGATCGTCTGGGGGCGTGAGGAAGCCGTCGGCGGCTGGTTGTTCAGGCCGCGGCGGGCATGCCGGCGACGCCGGTGATCTGGTTCCAGATGGTGAAGCGGACGGTCATTTCGAGGCGGTGGCGGCGGGCGGTCATGAGGTGGCGTCCGGTTCGGAAGTGGGGTGAGATCCCGGTGAACGCGGACAGGAACCGCTGCGCTCCGCCCGGACTGCGGAAGCCTTTCATCGCGCGTTCCCGCTGCCTGGTGGGCTGGTGCGAGTTCTCCGCCTGGTTGTTCAAACCCTTGTGGGAGCGGTGCTCCACCGAGGGCATCACTTCCCGGTGCGCGGCCCCGTACGACTTCAGCTTGTCGGTGACCACCACCCTGGGCACCTGCCCGGTGGAGGTGAGGAGCCGGCGGAAGAAGCGCCTGGCCGCAGCCTTGTCACGGCGATTCTGGACGAGGATGTCGAGGACGTTGCCGTCGGCGTCCACGGCCCGCCACAGGTACTTCTGCACCCCGCCGATCTTGATGAAGACCTCGTCGAGGTGCCATTTATCGCCGGGCTGTGGACACCGCCGGCGCAGGCGTTGGCGTAGGCCTGGCCGAACTTCAGGCACCACCGGCGCATGGTCTCGTACGAGACGATCACACCCCGCTCGAGCATCATCTCCTCGACCTCACGGAAGGAGAGAGGGAAGCGGAAGTACAGCCACACACAGTGCGAAATGATCTCCACCGGGTAGCGGTGATTCGCGTACGACGACGGCACCACAGACGACACGAACCCCACCCCTCCCGGAAGACCCCAACCCGAAGATCATCCCAAACACCCGGACAACGTGACAGCACCTGAAAAGGGCTCAGTGCTCTACAGCTCGTAACCCGCACAATCGATTGCGCAGCGGATTCGCTGTTCTGCCCAATGGGCTATCCATAGGCACTCACGCTAGTGAGGGCGGGTCCATAGCCTTCGGAACCCATGAGACCTCTCGCTCGAGGTCTCGACGTCCTGCAGAGATTCGAGGAACCATGGAAACCACGATCGTTCTACCCGCACCGTACGGGCCACTGATGCACGATTCCTCACCCGTTGCGTATGGGGAGGGGGAGAATTCCCAACCGCTGTTCATCGATCAGGATGGCCAGGTCTGCACCAGCATAGGCTTGCTCATCTCGCAAGAGAGCAACCAGCCTCTCAAAACGACAGAGGGGGATTCCGGTCCGATACTGGAACTACCCGTCGGCTCGTCCCTTGTCAGTCTCGGCACCTTCTGGCAGTTCGAGCCATTGAACGGGACCGTCGCCCTTAGCCCTTTCACGTACGCTGCCAGCGCTCCCGCGCCTCGCCCCCTTGCCCGGATTCGCCATGGAGCCGATTCCAAGAATCCTGCGCCTTCCCGCCCCAAGATCGCCTCGACGCCCTCGAAGGGGACCGCTACGGCAAGCGAAGGACAGGAGCGCAGGAATGCAGGGCATACGCGGAACCTGCGGAAGAAGACGCCGGTTGACTCTGCGGAACCGAAGTCGATAGCCACGCCCACGCCCGTGTCGACTGCTCAAGCCGATAAGCGCAGCCGGGTGGGATCACTACGGAAGAAGCCTGTAGTGATGACGTCCGTGTCGGTCGCGGACGCGGCCTCCGAGCAGCAGCCCAGCACCGTTGCAGACGTGAAGACCGGCCCAGAGGTCAAGGGATCAGCGAGCAGGGCGGGAGCGCGCCGGAAGGTGGCATCTCAGCGCCAGCAGGAATCAAAGAGCCGTGATGAGAAGACTTCGGAGCCCGCACGATCCGCACCCCCTGCCCTCAGTTCGTACGCCACGGTTCTGGCGGCCGTCAGCGACGCGGAGTCGCGCAAGGTCATCGTCGCTCGGGGAATGAACGCCGACCAGATCGCCAGAGCCAAGAGTCGTAAGGCGAACGTCCGAGCGGCCCGGCCCACCCCGGAGCAGGCGAGAAGCCAGGTGGGCGAGGCCGACATGGG
Organism: Streptomyces sp. NBC_01264; assembly: GCF_026340675.1. Lineage (NCBI taxonomy): Bacteria > Bacillati > Actinomycetota > Actinomycetes > Kitasatosporales > Streptomycetaceae > Streptomyces > Streptomyces sp. NBC_01264. The sequence goes on along the minus strand of NZ_JAPEOX010000006.1, from coordinate 133,691 downwards.
TGGCACGGTGATGGAATTCACGACCGATCCGGCAGTCGCCACCCGGTTCAGCACTTGGTCAAACGAGGGACGGAAGAGCTACTTCGTGGTCGTCGAGATCGACAGCAAATACCTCGCTGTGGGCAGCACTGCCGAGCAGGGCTGGATTAGCGCCGCAGATGCACCCTTCAAGATCCTTACTGAACGGGAGGGCCGGCGCGCGCTGTAGTCCGTCACGCTGTCGGCAACCGCCAGGGCGTTGTCAGGCTCTGTCACGTTGTCGGGGCAGGGTGAGATGATCTTCGGGTTGTCCGTCTGGTGAGGGGCTGGGGTTCGTGTCGTCTGTGGTGCCGTCGTACAAGAACCACCGGTACCCGGTCGAGATCATCGCGCACTGTGTGTGGCTGTACTTCCGCTTCCCGCTCTCCTTCCGTGAGGTGGAGGAGATGATGCTCGAGCGGGGCGTGATCGTCTCTTACGAGACCGTCCGCCGCTGGTGTCTGAAGTTCGGTCAGGCCTACGCCAACGCTCTGCGCCGGCGCCGCCCGCAGCCCGGCGACAAGTGGCACCTCGACGAGGTCTTCATCAAGATCAACGGGGCGTGGAAGTACTTGTGGCGGGCCGTCGACCAGAACGGGAACGTCCTGGACATCCTGGTCCAGAACCGTCGTGACAAGGCTGCGGCCAGGCGTTTCTTCCGCCGGCTCCTGACCACGACCAGGCGGGTGCCCCGGGTGGTCGTCACCGACAAGCTGCGCTCCTACGGGGCCGCGCACCGTGAGGTGATGCCCTCGGTCGAGCACCGTTCGCACAAGGGCTTGAACAACCGGGCGGAGAACTCCCACCAGCCCACCCGTCAGCGTGAACGAGCGATGAAAGGCTTCCGCAGCGTCGGCGGGGCGCAACGCTTCCTCTCCGCGTTCACCGGGATCTCACCCGACTTCCGCCCCCACCGCCACCTCATGACCGCCAGACGCCACCGCTTCGAGATGACCATCCGCTTCGCCGTCTGGAACCAGATCACCGGCACCACCGGCATGCCCGCCACAGCCTGAGCAGCGGGCCGCCGACGGCCCCCGCACGGCCTGACGCACACTCAAACGATCACACCACCAACAACGTGACAGCACCTGATGAACACCTCGTCCAAGGGCCACTTGTCGCCCGGCTTCGGGCGCCGCCGGCGCAGCTCGTTAGCGTAGGCCTGCCCGAACTTCAGGCACCACCGCCGGACCGTCTCGTAGGAGACGACGACGCCCCGCTCGAGCATCATCTCCTCCACCTCACGGAAGGAGAGCGGAAAGCGGAAGTACAGCCACACGCAGTGCGTGATGATCTCGGCCGGGTAGCGGTGATTCTTGTACGACGGCACCACAGACGACACGAGCCCCACCCCACCCCGGAAGACCCCAACCCGAAGATCATCCCAGACGCCCGGACAACGTGACAGCACCCACCCCGTTCCCCGACTGGGCGACATGGCACCCGTGCTCGATCTGGATCCCTATTCCATAGGGGCATCAGTGCCCTCCACACCGCCTCGGAGTGGCTACTCGATGGTGGAAATGTCATCCCATAAGGTGTGCCACGAACTCTGATGGGCAGGGGTCCTGATCCCTACATCGCCCCTTTCAACGGCGAGTGGCAGGCCCTCAACAGATCGGGAGCGAGATGTCGACACGGGCAGTGCCGAAGGATCATGACAGGAAGAACCAGCAAACCTCTCTCGGACGGGTGACAGCGGTCCTCGCCGTTGTGGCCGGGTTGCTGGTCTGGTCATCCGCACAATCGTTGGCCCAGGCATCGGGTGAATCCCACCCGGAGGGTCATGGCTGTTCCTCTTCGGCGGCCCTGGACAAGAGAGCGCAGCCTCCTGGCCGCGGCGAAGGTTTCGCCTACGTGGCCAACTACGGTTCGGACACCGTCTCGGTGGTCGACACCAACACCAACACGGTCACCACGACCATCCCTGTCGACAAGGGCCCGGTCTATGTCACGGTAACACCGCACAGGACCTGTGCCTTCGTCACCAACTTCACTGCGGGCAGCGTCTCCGTCATCGACACCAAGACGAACACCGTGGTGAAGACCCTCACAGGCGGCGACAAGATCGGTGAGCACCCCTATGGCATGGCGGTCTGAGGTTCCCCCGGGATGCGGAGAGTGTTGACATCGGGTCAGATGGGACTCATGAGAGGACCAGTGGCCATGGCTGCACCCCGGAAATACTCGCTCGAGTTGCGTGAGCGTGCGGTACGGATGTATCGCACCGCGGAGCCGAAGCCCCAGATCAAGAAGCTGGCTGTCGACTTCGGCGTGCATCCCGAGGCCCTGCGCGGGTGGATCCGCCAGGCGGAGGCGGATGCCGGCGAACGCGATGACCGGCTCACCACCGACGAACGCGCCGAGCTCGCGGCCCTGCGCAAGGAGAATGTCCAGCTCAAGCGGGCCAACGACGTACTGCGGACGGCCTCGGCGTTTTTCGCGGCGCAACTCGACCCGACCCGGCCCAGGTGACGGCGCTCGTTGACGAGCACCCGTGCCTGGGAGTCGAGTGCGTACTTCGGGAACTGCACATCCCCTCCTCCACCTACTACCGCTGGCGCCGTGCAGAGGCCGAGCCGTGCGAGCGAAGGCGCCGTGACGTCGAGCTGACCGAGCGGATCAAAGAGATCCACGCGGATTCCGGCGGCAACTACGGCTCGCCGCGGGTACACGCCGTCCTCAAGCGTGAGGGTGTCCACGTGGGCCGCAAGCGGGTCGAGCGCCTGATGCGCGAGGCCGACATCGCGGGGGTCAGCCCACGGCGCAAGGGCTTCACGCGCCGGGACCCGAAGGCCACCCTGGCCCCGGACCTGGTCAACAGGGACTTCACCGCACCGGCTCCGAACCGGTTGTGGGTCACCGACCTCACCATGATCTCCACCGGTGAGGGGCCTCTGTGGCTCTCGGCGATCCGCGACGCCTTCTCCCGCCGGGTGGTCGCCTGGGAGACTTCCGCCCGCGCGGACGCCGACCTGGTGCTGACCACCCTGGAGTACGCCCTCGCGTCCCGCGAGGTCGAGCCCGGCCAGCTGATTCATCACGCGGACCACGGCTGTCAATACACGTCTATCAAGCTCACAACCCGGCTAATGAGAGCTGGAGTTGAAGCGTCCATGGGCTCGATCGGCGACTCATACGATAACGCTCTCGCGGAGAACCTCTGGATGCTCATCAAAACCGAGGGCCTCCGTGGCCGGACCTTCACCACCCGGGCTGAGGCGAACCTCGCGCTCTTCGAGTACATCGATGGCTTCTACAACTCCCGTCGCATCCAGGAACGGCTCGGCTTCCTCAGCCCGATCGAGTACGAAGAGAAGCACTACGCCAACCAGGCGACGGCCGAACCAGCGAACCTGAACACCCGTCAACCCCTCCTGACCAGCTAATCAGCAACTCCCGAACAACGGGGGAACCTCAGTCACCCCGGACGGCGCCCGGGTGTACGTAGCCAACCAAGCGTCGGACAGTGTCTCCGTCATCGACACCAAGGCGAACACCGTCGTCAGGGTTCTCACGCGCAGCGACGGCATCGGAGACGCTCCTTCCCTTGTAGCAGTCACCCCCGACGGCTCCCACGCCTACATCACCAACCAGGAGTCAAATGACGTGACGGTGATCAATACCCGCGACAACTCCCTTGCCTCAGTCATCACCGACGGCATCGGTGACTTCCCGTACGACGTGGCGATCACCCCGGACGGCTCCCGCGCTTACGTCACTGACGCCGCGGAAGAGCAGAACGGCAGCGTGGCGGTCATCGACACCGCAACGAACACCGTGGTCTCGAAGATCACGAACAGTGACGGCCTTGGAGAACTCCCGCTCGGTGCCGCTGTCACTCCGGACGGCTCCCGCCTCTATGTGGCCAACAGGAACTCGGACAGCGTGTCGGTGATCGACACTGATAGCAATCGAGTCATCGAAACTATTGCGGACGGCATCGGCAACGAGCCCATCGCCGTGGCCATCACGCGTGAGGGACACAGCGCGTACGTCACCAATCAGGTCTCGGGCAGTGTGTCGGTGATTGACCTCGATTCCAACCGCGTCACCAAGACCATCGAGGAAGGCATTGGCGAAAGCCCGTTCGGTATCGCGATCCGCAGCCGAGACGGACGCCCCTGACGACTCGTGCGGGTCTGTCCAGTAAACGGTGTAACCGTGGTTGGCTTGTAGGTCAGATTCTGTTGTTGGTGAGGCGTCCGTCGAAGGCGATGTCGAAGGCCTGGAGGGCCCGCTTCCAGCGGGTCGTCCAGCGTTTGCGGCCGGCGCCGGTCGGGGCGAGGGACATCACCGCGAGGTAGACGCACTTCATGGCGGAGTTCTCCGAGGGGAAGTGGCCGCGGGCACGCACCGCCCGGCGGATCCTGGCGTTGACGGACTCGATCGCGTTGGTCGTGCAGACGATCCGGCGGGTGCTGTCACGTAGTCGGGGTGAGGGTGGGATGATCTTCGGGTTGCCTGCCCGGGGGAAGGGATCATCGTGTCGTCTGTGGTGCCGTCGTACGCGAATCACCGGTACCCGGTGGAGATCATTTCCCACTGTGTGTGGCTGTACTTCCGCTTCCCGCTCAGCTTCCGTGAGGTCGAGGAGCTGATGCTCGAGCGGGGCGTGGTCGTCTCGTACGAGACGGTCCGGCGCTGGTGTCTGAAGTTCGGCCAGACGTACGCCAACGCGCTGCGCCGGCGGCGCCCGCAGCCGGGCGATAAATGGCACCTGGACGAGGTGTTCATCAAGATCAACGGGGCGTGGAAGTACTTGTGGCGGGCAGTTGACCAGGACGGCAACGTCCTCGACATCCTCGTCCAGAACCGGCGTGACAAGGCCGCAGCCAGGCGCTTCTTCCGCCGGCTCCTCACCAGCGCCGGGACTGTGCCCCGGGTGATCGTCACCGACAAGCTCGCCTCCTACGGTGCCGCGCACCGTGAGGTGATGCACTCGGTCGAGCACCGCTCGCACAAGGGGTTGAACAACCGGGCGGAGAACTCCCACCAGCCCACGAGGCAACGCGAACGCGCGATGAAGGGCTTCCGCAGCGTCGGAGGCGCGCAACGCTTCCTGTCCGCGTTCACCGGAATCTCACCCCACTTCCGAACCGCACACCACCTCATGACAGCCGCCGGCAACCGCTTCGAAATGACCATCAGATTCGCCATCTGGAACCAGATCACCGGCCGTACCGGCCTGCCCGCCGCAGCGTGAACCACAGACCGCCCGGGCCCCGGCACGCCCTGACGCACCATCAAACGATCATGGCGCCGACAACGTGACAACGCCGTAGTCAGGGAGTGAAGGCGTATTCAGTGAATTGGCCGCAGGCGGTGAATCCCAAGCGACGGTAGACGGGCTCTCCGTCCGGGGAGGCCTGGTGGACTGCTGTGCGGTATCCGGCAGCGTAGGCGGTGTGCAGGGTCGTAAGGGTGATGGCGCTGCCGTAGCCGCGACGGCGGTCGGTTGCGAGCGTGGCGATGTTGTAAATCCCGGCCACTCCCGTATGCAGACTTCGCTGAGCAGACGGCGCGGCCGTCGACGTACCAGACGAGGTACCGGGCAGGGTATTGCGGGCTCAGTGCCCACTCGGCGGCATCACGGAAGAACTGGCGCACGGTGGCTGCCGGCGGGTCCCAGTTCGCGGACAGGACCGCTGCATAGTCTGCGAGTTGCCCCGGCGTGTCGACACTCTGGATGTTCAGATCAGTGACTGCGGGCTCGGACGATGCGCCGTCCAGAGGGTGACGCCATTTCAGAGGCTACTGGTCTCGGCCTCGGAGCCGGCTCGCCGAAGCGGGCCGCGGCTACCGCCAGAAACCGTTCGGATCCTCCCCAAGGGCCTCTCTGAGGCTCACTCGCTGCTGGTGGGCCGGCCGGGCTTCGTGCGCCGCTGAAGCACGTACGACACCGCGACCAGTACCAGTGCCGTTGTGCCGGCGAGAGCTGGCCAGTAGAGGTACCGGTAGTTCGCGCTGGGGGCGGTGGGCATGTAGCCGAGGATGTAGAGCACGCTGCTTGCACCGAGCAGTTTCAACTCCCTGGACCACGGCCCCGGCCAACGGCGGCGCAGCGCCAGCACTGAGCTCACTCCCAGCCAGAACCAGCCCTGGAAGATGGGCGCCGTATCGCGTTCGAGTCCCGTCACGTACTCCTTGACGGCAAATCCAAGATCAGGGTTGGCGGGGCGTAGCGTGGAATCATCCGTTTCGGGCGTCAAGTAACGCAGGTTTCCCTGGAAGAGCAGCGTGGCGAACGTCCGGATCCGGTACTCGACGTAACGGACGGAGTGCCGGGGCATCTGCTCGACCCACATGCTGACGAGTGCGTCCTTCTGGGCGGCCGAAAATCTCCAAGGCCGGCCGAAGTCCGGTGGGCGGGGATAGCAGTTGAAGAAGGCGTCCCACGGGATGTCATCCTTCTGACACTTCTCCGTGGTGGCCACCAGTCGGTCGCGGAAATCGGCGCTCGCGCCCGCCTTCTCGGCCGCGACGCGGATCTCCTGCGGATCGAGGACGTGCACTAGGTCGTCCAGCGGAATCTGCGCGTACTGGCGGGTCCTGATCGGCTCGGCCATTCGCGAAACGGCCATCGTGGCGACACCCAAGGTCACCAGTAGCGTGCCGCTGGCGGCTAGCCAACGGCGCCGTCCGGGGTGCGGCCAGAGGGAGCCGATCAGCAGGATGAACATCGGGACCACGGCAAGCACTGCGTTCTTGCGGACCAGGACCGCATACGCCAGGAGCACGACGCCCACGATGAGTGCCGCCCAGCGGCTCTTGACCCACCCCGGAGTCCATCCCCCTGCTACGAGGGCCACCCCCAGGACGATCAGCAGGGCGTACGCCATGTGGACGTCTTTCCAGACGACGCCCGTGAAAGTGATCGCCTGGGGGGTCAGGCCGACGGCTAGCATCGCCAGAGACAAGCCGCGGCTACCGCTCCGTTTCCAGACGGCGAAAGCCAGGAGCCAGAGTGCCAGCCACAGCCCGGCGACCTGCATGGCGGCCATGGCGGACACGTCGCCGGTGGCACGGATGAGGCCCCGCCACAGGAGTGCCATGACGGGAGGGTGCCAGTCGGTGAAGGGGCGTTCCCCCAGCGCCTGGGACATTTGGTCCAGGCTGTCAGAGGAGAACGACCCAGGGGCGAACGAGGCTGAGACCACACATCCGACGGCTGCCGCGAAGGCGGCCAGCCACCACGGCCAGGGGTCCCGTCCTCGCACCACGGAGCGCGGAGTTCTGGTCCACCGTTCAATGAGGCGCACGCTGAGAGCCTCCCACCGCAGAGCGGAAAACTAGATTCCTGTACGTGATGAACCGGAGCGCTGACGCCGCAACCCAGCCGGTCAGGCGGGCGAGGTTGTAGGCCAGTGGTGTGCTGAGGCCGAGCACCTCATGAGCGAGGTAGATGGGTGCGGCGGTGACCACCAGGCCGAGAAGGTTGACTGCAAGGAACCAAGCGACCTCGCGCCGGGCAACAGGCGCCCGGCGGTCCCGGAAGGTCCAGTGGCGATTACCGAACCAGCTCACCGCCATGGCGCACAGCGTGGCGAGGGCCGATGCGAGCGCGGGAGTGGCGCCCCAGAAGCCACCTTCAGCCCGTAAGTAGAGGACCAGAAGGTTGAACACGGCGAACTCCGTCACGAAGGCAAGGGCTCCGACGGCCCCGAAGGCGGCCACCTCCCGCCACGCGCCCAGGCCCCTCCCGGGTCCTCCGTTTCGCCACGTCGCCAGCTGCATACCGAAAGGTAGGCATACAGGGCATTCCAGGGCAAACGGCAGTAAAATCTGCGACGAGGCCGGCAGCCGAGCCGTGCGCCACGTCATGAGGGGAGAGTGCCGGATGACTTCCGCCATTGCCTGCGTCATACCGTGCCACAACGAGGAAGCCGCCGTCGGCAATGTGGTCCGAGACCTGCGGGCGGCCCTCCCTGAGGCCGTCATCTATGTGTACGACAACGCCTCCACCGACAGCACCGTTGCCGAAGCGGTGAAGGCTGGAGCGATCGTCCGCAGCGAACCCCGCAAGGGCAAAGGCAACGTGATACGCAGAGCATTCGCCGACATCGAGGCGGATGCGATTCTGATCATCGATGGCGACGACACGTACGACGCATCGCGCGCCGCCGAACTGGTGGACATGCTCTTCACAGGCCCCTATGACCAGGTCGTGGGCACCAGAAGGGACATCTCCGGCACGGCCTACAGAACCGGGCACGCCGTAGGCAACAAGCTGCTCACGGGAATGGTGCGCCTGCTCTTCAGTAACGAGGTCACTGACATGCTCAGCGGCTACCGGGTCTTTTCACGGCGATACGTCAAGTCCTTCCCTGCGCTGTCACGTCAGTTCGAGACCGAGACCGAGATGACGGTCCACGCGCTCAACCTGCGGCTGCCCACCGTCGAGGTGGAGACGGACTTCAAGGACCGACCGTCCGGCAGTACGAGCAAACTACGGACCTACCGCGACGGCTGGCTCATCCTGCGGCTCATCACGGGGCTGGCCCGCCGGGAGCGTCCCGCGCTGTTCCACGGCCTCCTCGCCTCCCTGCTGGCCATCGTTTCGCTGGCCCTGGGGTTGCCGGTGGTCATCGAGTTCGCCCGCTCCGGTGACGTGCCACGACTGCCCACCGCCGTGCTCGCAGCCACGATCATGACCGTCGCCGTCCTCGTGCTCTTGGCCGGCTACGTCCTAGGCGCGATCATGTTCATGCGCAAGGAACAGGCCAGCCTCGCCCACCTCAGCTACCCTGCGCCGTCCCGCAGCGAAGAATTCCTTCCCACCATGTTCGGCAATGAGATCGAACAATAGCCGCAGCCGCGCTCCGACACGGTGGGTGCCCGAGGATCGCGCTGACCACGACAACCCCGTCGTAGCCCGATGCGGCGTCCCCCACGGATCCTGCCTCGGCACCCACCACTGGGTCATCGAACGAGCCGTCGCCCACCCCAGCCCACGCGGGTGCCCGGGGCGTGTCAGCGATTTTGTGTAAGTCGTCTGGTGTCATTGGATGCTGAGCCGGTCCTCGAAGAAGAGTGAGAACTGGTTCAGTGCCTCTTTCCAGTGTGCGGCGACGTGGTTCGCGTCGCGCGCTTTCGGGTTGATCTGCTCGCGGACGGCGAGGTAGAGGACTTTCAACGCGGCCTGTTCCGAGGGGAAATGGCCACGATTTCGGGTGGCCTTGCGGAGCCGGGCGTTCATGGATTCGACCATGTTCGTTGAGTAGACCACGGTCCTTATGGCCGGCGGGAACGCCAGGTAGGGCGTGAACTCCGGCCAGGCTGAACGCCAGGTCCGGACGATCGCCGGATAGCGTTCGCCCAGCTCAGAGTCCTCGAAGGCGTCGAGGGCCTGCTCTGCCGCGGCCTCGGTCGGGGCCGTGTAGATGGCCTTCAGGGCCGGGACCAGCTTCGGGTGGTCCCGCGACGAGGAGAGCCTGAGCGAGGCTCTCGTCAGGTGGATCACGCAGGTCTGGACGGTGGTTTGGGGCCAGGTCGCGGTGACCGCGTCCGGCAGGCCCTTCAACCCGTCACAGACCACGATGCAGACGTCCTCGATACCCCGGTTTCGCAGCTCGGACAGGACCGCCATCCAGGTGCTGGCGCCCTCGCCCTCGGAGCCGACCCACAAGCCCAGGACGTCTTTACGGCCGTCCATGTTGACGCCCACGGCCAGGTAGACCGGCTTCGAGGTCACCGAGCCAGAGCGGATTTTCACCCACAGCGCGTCGATGTAGATGATCGGCCAGACCGGGCGGTTTCCATCGGTGGTCGCGACTCAGCAGTAGGCGAGTTCTCTTGACCAGCGTCTCATGGCCTCGGCCGGTGTTCGGTCTCCGAGGACCAGACGGGGGCGCTCGTTGAGCTCACGTTCGACTTGCGCGAGGTCGCGGGCGGTGTAGTGGTAGAGGTTCGTGCCTTTCGGGAAGTACTCGCGGAGCAGTCCGTTTGTGTTCTCGTGGGTGCCTCGCTGCCAGGGCGAGTGGGGGTCGCAGAAGTAGATCCGGAATCCGGTGAGGTCCTCTATTTCCTCATGGTGGTGGAGCTCTCGGCCCTGGTCCCAGGTGAGCGTGCGCCGCAGCGAGGCGGGCCAGGCGGCGGTCTGGGCGACGAGCGCGTCGCGGACCTGCGGAGCTTTCCAGCCTTGGGGCAGGTGGATGAGCCGGACGTAGCGGGTGGCACGGTCGACCAGGGTGCCGATCGCGGAGGCCTGTGCCTTTCCGACGATGAGGTCGCCCTCCCAGTGCCCTGCTCGTTGTCTGGCCTCTGCCTCGCGGGGGCGGGTGTGGACCGGCCGCATGTTCGGGATGGCGTTCTTGGACGGTATGCCGCGGCGCTGCTTCTTGCGGCGGGAGCGCCGGGTCCTCAGCCGGGCGGTGCGCTTGTCCAGGAGTCCGAGGTAGAGGGCGCGGTAGATGGTCTCCGGGCAGGGCCCCGCCGAGTTCCGGGCCCGACGGACCGGGGCCGCTGCCCGAAGGACCGGCTCGTGCCGCCGGAACGCCGCGGCGTACGTGTCCCTCGCCCTCCTGTCGGCCTTCGCCCTGGCCCTCGCTCCCGCAGCCCACGCGCGTCCGGAGGGTGACGCGGCCCCCGCCGAGCGCTGCCCCGCCGGGTGGGTCTGCGGCTGGACCGGCCCGTCCTACACGGGTGTGGCGAGCCTCGCGGCGCAGGACATGCCGCGCTAACCCGAGACGACCGCCTACGTGGGCTTCAACGACGCGGTGTCGGTGGCGAACGGCGCTCGCGGGCTGTGCGTCACCGTCTACAACGGCCCCGGCTACAAGGGGCGTGCCCTGACCCTGGCACCCGGCCAAGGCATCCCGCGGCTTCCGGCGTCCTTCGGGCACGTCCACTCCAGCCGCGTCCACACCTGCCGGTAACTGCGGATAACGGCCGATAACTCCCGTGCCCACGGGGCCCAGCGGGTGCGCACGGCGAGGAGCTGATCTAGCGTCGGACGAGGGGACCCGGTCGAGCGGCAGCCGCACGCCGACTCCAGTACCCGCTCGACGCCGAAATTCCCGCGTGCTCCGGACCACAGGGTGGTCCAGGGGCGGGCGGCGACGACCTCGGAGAGCAGGTGCGTCCCATGCGCACGTCGACCCGTATCGCAGGCGTCCTCACCGGCCTGACCCTCGCACTCGGCGGCGGCGCGGCCCTCATGGCCCCGGCCGCCCAGGCGGACGTCACGCAGTGCATCAACCAAGTCGAGAGCGAGCTCCAGGGCGGCGAGGCCCCCGACTCGGTCAGCATGGCCTGCTACGTGGGCCTGACCGGCGACCAGGCCAAGTGTGTGAGCGGCCTGACCGAGAGCAGGGTGTCCGACGCGACGGCGGCGTCCGCGTGCGAGGCCGCCCCCAAGTAGGCGGCAGTCGCCCACCCAGGCAGTGCGCCGGGCTCGTACACGTCCCTCCCCCGTGGAAGGAAGTGCGCCAGGGAGCGCCGGGTCCTGCCGCATCCCGCCGTGCGGCTCTTCGTTGGTGTGGTGTCCGTTGATCCATACCGAGCCGGAGACGCCGTGCCCGCTGAAGCCCAACCCCGTCCGCCCGCCTGCCTGCTGGCACGCCGGGTACGGGACGGTGCTGTCACGTTGTCGGTGGTGTGATCGTCTGAGGGCGTGAAGAGGCCGTCGGCGGCTGGTTGCTCAGGCCGCGGAGGGCACGGCGGCGACGCCGGTGATGTGGTTCCAGATGGTGAAGCGGATGGTCATTTCGAGGCGGTGGCGTCCGGCGGTCATCAGATGCCGGTGGGGGCGGAAGTGGGGTGAGATCCCGGTGAACGCGGCCAGGAACCGCTGAGCCGAGCCGGCACTGCGGAGTCCTTTCATCGCGCGTTCGCGTTGCCGGGTGGGCTGGTGGGAGTTCTCCGCCTGGTTGTTCAGGCCCTTGTGGGAGCGGTGCTCCACCGAGGGCATCACCTCAGTGGGCGTTAAGTCCGATCTTCCTCGGTTCGTGATCGCCCGATCGTGGTACTGATCGCGGTCCGGACCGCCTCGTGGGCATGTCCATGTTGAGATGCGGGGCGTGAAGAGAGAGCCGTACCTCAGCGACTTATCGGACGAGCAGTGGGCGTTAATCGAGCCGATGATCACGGCCTGGAAGCAGGGCCGGGTGGCCCGGTCGGCGACCGGAGATCCCGGGTCCTGCGACCTGCGGGAAGTCGTGAACGCGATCTTCTACCAGAACCGGACGGGCTGCCAGTGGCGCTTGCTGCCGCACGATCTACCGGCCTGGTCGGCGGTGTTCTACTACTTCCGCCTGTGGCGCGAGGACGGGCTGGACCAGCGGATCCAGGAACTCCTGCGCTGCCAGGTCCGTGAGAAGGCCCGCCGGTTAGAGGACCCGTCCCTCGTGATCATCGACACCCAGTCCGTCCGCGCGGCCGCCGGTGTCCCGAAGGCCACGACGGGGCTGGACGCGAACAAGAAGGTGTCGGGGCGAAAGCGGGGACTGGCCGTGGACGTCCTGGGTCTGGTCATCGGTGTTGTCGTGCTGGCCGCCTCCGCCCACGACAACGCCGCCGGCACCATCCTGCTCGACCAGGCTGCCGAGCGGTGCGGGATGCGCCTGGAGAAAGCCCTGGTGGACCAGGGCTTCAAGGACGAGGTCATCATCCACGGCGCCCTGCTGGACATCGACGTCGAGGTCGTCCACCGCAACCCCGCTGACCAGGGCAAAGGGTTCGTCCCGCAGCCCAAGCGGTGGGTGGTCGAGCAGACGAACGGCACGCTGATGCTGCACCGGCGTCTGACCCGTGAGTATGACCACCGGCCCGACACCTCCGCCTCACGCGTCTACTGGGCCTCCACCGCGAACATGACCCGCCGCCTCACGACACCGAGTCCCGCCTGGCGCGACACTCTCGGACTGGCCGCGTGAACGTCGCCGAACTCCTCGCCGGCCTCCAGACCCAGCACGACGAGGCCACCGCCCGAGTCGGGGAACTACGCGGCCAGATCGAGCACCTCACCGCCGCCCTGGCCGAGACCGAAGCGCGACTTGCGGATCTGACCACCACCCGGAAGGTCGTCACGGAACTCGCGCCGACCGCAGACGAGCCCGATCCGACCGAGACGAACACCGCCTACCAGACCATCGTGAACGCCTTCAACCCAGGGCGGTTGCAAGTTCCGGGGTCGTGCGAGCCGGTCGGTGTTGTGGCGGGTTGGGGTGGTTAGAGGAGCAGGCGCGGGCTTCGTGATCATTTGGGTGTCTACGCCCGTTGATCATGAGGTGGCCCGTGCCTGCTGCCATATCTTCTCCCGTCCCGGCTGTGCTTGTGAGGCTGGGTCCGCTGGACGCTGACCGGGTCGCTGATCTGCGCCCCTACTTCGATGCAGTGCCCGATCCGCGCTCACTGCGGGGCCGCTGGTACTCACTGACCGCGGTCCTGCTGGTGTGTGCCTGCGCGGTCGTCTCGGGAGCCAGGAGCATCGACGAGCTCGCCGAGTGGGGCCAGCGCGCCTCGGACACACTCCTGACAGTGATCGGTATCCGCCGTCACCTGCTCGGATGGCGGCGCGCCCCGTCGCCGGCCACGATCGGTCGCGTGCTGGGGGCTGTCGACGGCGATGTGCTGGACCGGGCGGTGGGCGCCTACCTGGCCGACCGGCACCGTGCTGCCACCGAGCCCACCCGGACACCACCCTCGGCGTCGGAGCGGCTGCGTGTGATCGCTGTCGACGGCAAAGCACTCAAGGGATCAGCCCGTCTCACCGCGAAGCGCCGACACCTGCTCTCCGCGGTCACACACGGCACCGTCGTCACCATCGCCCAGGTGGAGGTCGGCGCGAAGACGAACGAGACCACACACTTCCAACCGCTTCTGACACCGCTGGACCTGGCCGGCACCGTCGTCACCTTCGACGCCCTCCACTCGGTCCGAGCGAACATCACCTGGCTGGTCGAGACCAAGAAGGCCCACTACATCGCCGTGATCAAGACCAACCAGCCGACGGCTCACCGCCAGCTCGCATCCCTGCCGTGGCGGGACATCTCCATCCAGCACACCGCCTCCGCCACCGGGCACGGCAGGCGCGAGTCCCGCTCGGTCAAGACCTGCGCCGTCCCCGACCAACTCGGCGGGATCGCTTTTCCCCACGCCCGCCTGGCCATCCGCATCCACCGGCGCCGCAAGCAGACCGGCCAGCGCGAGACCCGGGAGAGCGTCTACGCCGTCACCAGCCTCGACGCCCACCAAGCCACCCCAGCCGACCTGGCCGCCGCAATCCGCGGGCACTGGGGCATCGAGAACTCCTCGCACCACACCAGGGACGTCACTTTCGCCGAGGACGCCTCCACCGTCCACACCCGAACCGCACCCCGCGCGATGGCAACTCTCCGCAACCTCGCCATCGGCGCCCTGAAAACCCTCGGCGCCGCCAACATCGCCAAGACCACCCGAGCCATCCGCCACGAACCGCAACGAGCACTCGGCATCCTGGGCATCACCCACGATCCGGACACCCACGGAACTTGATCAAGCCCTGCCTTCAACCAGCACCCCGACCAGGCATTCAGGGCTCGTGAGCTGCACGAACTCCTCGGCCTGCCCACCCACGAGGCGTCCGTCAACATCACCCGCAGCCGCCTCGGACGCCTCACCCGCCAAGGCTTCCCCACCCAACCCGAACGCGGCCGCTACCAGAAACGGACTTAACGTCCTCTCACGATGCGCTGCCCCGTACGCGGCGAGCTTGTCGGTGACGACCACCCGGGGCACCTGCCCGGTGGAGGTGAGGAGCCGGCGGAAGAAGCGCCTGGCCGCAGCCTTGTCACGACGGCTCTGCACCAGGATGCCCAGGACGTTGCCGTCGGCGTCCACGGCCCGCCACAACTACTTCCGCTCCCCGCCGATTTTGATGAAGACCTCGTCGAGATGCCATTTAGACGTCATCTCATTTGGTGAGCCGGCGGTAGCAGATGAGAGTGCAGGCGATGCTGGCGAAGGCAAGGAAATGCTCGGCTTTGCGTTCGTAGCGGCGGTGTAGGCGGCGGCAGCCGGAGAGCCAGGCCATGGTGCGCTCGACGGTCCAGCGGTGGCGGCCCAGCCGCTGCGAGGATTCAACGCCTCGGCGGGCAATGCGGTGCCTGATTCCGCGTTCACGTAACCATCGCCGCAGGTGGGCGTAGTCGTAGGCCTTGTCCGCGTGGAGCTTGCCGGGTCGGCGCCGTCGGCGTCCGCGGCGTGAGCGGATGGGCGGTAGGCCACGGACAAGGGGCTCAAGGGCCTGGCTATCGTGCAGGTTGGCGCCCGAGATGCCGACGGACAGGGGCAGACCGGTCGGCACTGTCACGTTAACGACGCATGGCGTGTGCATGCCAGTGGATCTTCCGGCGAGAGGGTCCCGATCGCCGTTCCTGCGCAAATTTTTCCGCCGCAGAGCTGGCCGAGACGGCCAGATCTTCCGCCATGTCCACGTCATTTTTCATAATGTGACAGTGCCCGTGGCGGGCATGCCGACGAGGCCGGTGATCCGGTTCCAGATGGTGAAGCGGACGTTCATCTCGAAGCGGTATCGGCCGGCGGTCATCAGGTGGCGCTGGGGCCGAAAGTGGGCCAGCGGACCCCGCGCCAGCTCCGCCTCCAGACCCGTCAGCAGCCACGCCGACACTACGAGTTCAACCTGAGTACCCCCGCCCGAAGAATCGCGAAGTGAATTCATTGCCAAATTTCCGGGCCGAGTCGAAGTGGTCACACATCCTGATGAAATCATCCCAATGGGGGTATGAGGCTCTGAGCGTGTCCGGGGTAGCGGTAAATACTTTTCCCCAGTGAGGACGTGGATTGAATGGTGACAGCACCTCTTCCACCATCCTGACGACAGGCTCGACCGCTTGCGGATCAGAAATCCATGTGAAATGAATGGCGATGCTTGCACGCTCACTCGCGGGGCTGATCCAGAATTCATCAGAAGCAACCGTGCGCAGCTCGGACACCTGGAGGACGTCGGCCAGTATGGGCTGAATTTCGACGATGGACCTCAGGGCATCGGCAGCAACCTTTCTGTCCACAAAGTATTCGGACTGCAATTCTTCGCCGACACTCGGCCTGAGGTCTCGGCGAAAATGCGGAAGGAGTTCGTGCCACGCTCCAGGTGCGCCCATCTGAGGGGTGCAATGGGCAGGTGAAACCCCCGGGGCCGGGTGCAGGTCGCGTTCGGCAGGGTGTGCGCCAAAGGACTCTGGGGAGGGATTCGCTGCCTGGTCGCCCACCCGCGCCTTCAGCCATATCTGGTTGTGCCGCAGCCAGTCGGTGAATATGCTGACGCTGTATGCGCTAGAAAAAAGCTCATCAAGATGCTCGATGATGCCCACGCAGTCCAGCCCCACATAGACCGTCTGCTGCACGTTGAACGTCGGACGCAGCTCCAGTGTCATCGACGTGACGATACCGATACTGCCGAGAGAGACGATGGCGCCGTCGAAATGGGGGTCGCCGCGGGAGATGGTGGCGCATGTGCCGTCGGCGGTGATGAAGTCAAGAGATCTGACCGATTCGGCGAGGATTCGGTTGGAATCCCCGGATCCGTGTGTGCCGGTGGCGCAGGCGCCCGCAATGGATATGTGCGGCAGGGATCCTAGATTTGGCAACGCGAAGCCGCTCGAATCTATAATTTCAGCGATATCGCCGACGGTCATTCCTGCGCCAACCCTAGCGGTCATACTGTCCGAATCAATGTCGACTCCTATGGGAATTCCTGCCGTCGATACAAGGCAACCGTTCGTGTCGGCGATTCTATTGAAAGAATGCCGTGTGCCGATGGCGCGTACCTGACGGTTGGTCGCGACCAGCTCCTGGAGTTCAAGAATAGAGGTCGGGGTTCTTGTGTTCGTTGCCGAGAAAATGACGTTGCCCGCCCAGTTCGTCAGTGGATGGTTCACAAAACGACCTCTCCGGGAAAGCTATTCAACCCGCTTCTAGTCTTGTTCGAACTCGTCGGGATCGATGGGGTTCTCGCGGCCGTCCAGGGCGGCTATTTGCAGAAGCTCCTCACGTGTGAGATGAAAGTCGAAGACGTCGATGTTCTGGGCCAGCCGGCCGAGGTTGGCCGACTTGGCTATAGGGATCAGGTTCTCGTCGAGGTGCCATCGCAGGACTATCTGGCCGGGACTCTTGCCGTGGTGCACGGCCAGGCGACGGACTACTGGGTCCTCGAGCAACGATCCGCCTTGGCCCAGGGGGCCCCACGACTGCACGACGACGTTGTGGTGGGTGGCATGACGACGCAGCGCGCGTTGGGCGACCCTGGGGTTGAGCTGTACTTGGTCGACTGCCGGCAGGACACCCGTTGCGGCAGCGAGTCGGTCCAGATGCGCCGAGGTGAAGTTGGATACGCCTATGGCGCTGACCCGACCCTCATTAAGTAGTCGGATGAAGGCGCGCCATGTGTCCACGTAGAGGCCTCGACGGGGCATCGGCCAGTGAATAAGGTACATGTCGAGCCGGTCGAGGCCCAGGCGCTCGAGGCTTTCGTCGAATCCGCGCAGGGCCCGGTCGTATCCCTGGTCCGCGCCGTTCAGCTTTGAGATGATGAAGAATTCGTCTCGAGATATTCCGCTGGCTCGGATTCCTTCTCCGACACCGCGCTCGTTTCCGTACTGAGAAGCCGTGTCGATCAACCGGTAACCGAGCTTAGCCGCTTGCGACACGGTGCGCGCTGACTGGTCATCGGATAGTTGCCATGTCCCCATGCCCAGACTCGGTATAAGGACACCAGAGTGTAGGGCGAGACGCGGGGCGGGTGTCCTACTCATTTGAGGGGAGCTCCAGCTCCACATCAGGGAGCGGGGATTTTCCGTTCAGGATGGAGACCATTGTGGCGGCTGCCCCGGCTACCTCCTGTGTTGTAAGGTCGTCGACGAACGTGGTGATGCCTACGTCCCTCAGCAAGGTGATGTGTTGATGGTTGTCGCGGTGCCGCACCGTTTCGGATAGCGCGTCGTTAAGGATTTCCGGATCACCGAAGAGTGGGTGGGAGGGTTCCAGACCGATGCTCCGTACGGTCTTGATGATCCGCTCCAGTTGCCCATACCGGAGGATTCCGCGGCGTGCGGACAGCACGGCACCGAAGACGCAGCCCATGGCCACGGCCTCGCCATGGAGAATCTCCGGGAGCGCCCTCATTTCTACAGCTGGGGAGAAGGTGTGCCCGTAGTCCACGATACGTCGGAGGTCGGTTTCCCAGAGGTTCTTTTGGAGTTCTTCGGCCATTCCGGCGATGGCACGGTGCATGCACTCCTGGCCGGGTTTTTCAGCGCTGGTCCTGATCCCAGTGTCCTGTAGACGTTCCGTGAGAAGATCTGGGCCGTATGCTTCGAGCAGGTCGAACAGTCGGGCGTCCTTAATCAGAGCCATCTTGATGATTTCGCCCATGCCGCTGCTGATTTGGCGCCGGGGCAGCGTCGCTATCAGCGTTCTGTCGATCAGGGTGCGCGGGGGCGGCGCGAACGTGCCGAGCCGGTTCCGGTGGCCTTCGAAGTTGACGCCGTTCTTCGCTGACACGCTCCCGTCGATTTGCCCGAGCAGCGTGGTGGGCACTCTGACGTAGGGAATGCCGCGCCGGTAGAGGCCAGCGGCCATTCCGACGACGTCCTGGACGACTCCTCCGCCAATGGCGATCGGCGGAGTACCCGCCCGGCGGGTGCCGATTTCGTTCAGACGGCTGGCCACGTGCACGACCTGATCAAGAGTCTTGTGTTCGTCGCCGCCAGGCAGCGTGAGGTAGTCCATGTCCTTGTTACGGGCGGCGAAGTAGCCTCGGATCCGGTCTCCGAAGATCCCTTGCACTGCCTCATCGATTACTACGAGGCGCCTGCCGCCCCCCTGTGACCCGTACGGCAGTGCTGCGAGGTCAGGATTTTCCGGATCAAGGAGATTCGGCGACTCGAGGATTTCATAGTCGATGTGCCGTGTAGCCGACACGGTCCAACTAGCTACGGTCGTCTTCTGCATCTGAACCCCACAAGGATTGGGATCTAGGGCCTATCCATACAGCATACGGCGGTTGGCGCCCTCAAACCTCCAGAGCGCGGCAATGGCTGCACGGACTATCATTGTTTCGCAGATCGACAGATAGGCCCTGAGCGGCTGCCCGCTGGGCCTGGCCGGCACGACGAACGGGACTGCCATGTCGGATACGCACCGTGCCGATGTATTGATCGTGGGGTCCGGCCCGCTGGGGGCGACGTTTGCCCGTAAACTCATCGACGCGGGCAAGCGGGTCCTCATGGTGGAAGCGGGCGAGCAGCTCTCGGCGCGTCCGGGTGAGAACCTCAAGAACGCCTACATCTACCAGCGCGACCCCAACATGTTCGCGCCTGTGATCCGCGGTCACCTGCATCTGTTGTCAGTGCCCTCCAGTGCACGGCCGGAGCTCGCCGTGGACCCGTCGGCCGTGCCCGAGTACGGCACCAACCGCAGCAGTGCCCGCAATGCTGAAAACCCTGATCAGGATCCGTACCGCAACATCCCCGCGGCCGCTGCGTGCTACGCGGTCGGCGGGATGGCCACGCATTGGACCTGCGCCTGCCCCCGGCATCACCCGACGATGGAGCGGTATCAGGGCATCAGTGAGAGTGACTGGGAGACCTACTACGGCCAGGCCGAGGAGATCCTAGGCGTGAGTCGGCACGAGTTCGACGGGTCCATGCGTCAGCAGTTGATCATCGAAGCCCTTCGCGAGGAGTTCTCGGAGCTCCCCGATGGCTATCAGGTCCAAGGCCTTCCCTTGGCGGTCAACCGCCGCGTGGATAACCCCCGCATGGTGCACTGGGCCGGCACGGACACAGTTCTTGGAAGGCTTGCGGACGGTGGGGAGCCTCGGTTCACCCTGCTCCCCCACCACCTGTGCACCCGTTTGGTCCGTGACGCCAGTGGGTCCAGGATCGTGAGCGCGCAGGTCCGGGATCTTGCGCGGAGTCGCGAGATGAGGGTCGAAGCCGACCAATACGTGGTTGCGGCAGGGGCGGTGCTGACGCCGCAGCTGTTGTGGGCCTCCGGGATCCGCCCGCCAGCCCTGGGCCGGTACCTGACCGAACATCCCACGACCTTCTGCCAGGTGACACTGCTGCAGGAGTTGGTCGACCTGGCGGGCACCACTCAGTACTTCAGCAGGCAAGTCCTTGGCCACCGCGAGCGATTCCCCGAGGACGAACTGCCGATCCCGGTGGACGATCCCGACCCCAATGTCTGGATTCCCGTCACGGAGGGACGACCTTGGCATGCACAGATCAATCGCGACTCATTTCACTACGGCGACATACCGCCGCACGTGGACGGGCGCTTGATCGTGGACCTGAGGTGGTTCGGTCTAGTCGATCCACGGCCGGAGAACCGGGTGACGTTCTCGGACACCCACACCGACGTACACGACATGCCGCAACCGACGTTCGACTTCGCCTACAGCGCTGCGGACGGAGCCCGGCTCCACTCGATGATGGGCGAGATGATCCGTGCCGCGCTGGCGATCGGCGGCTTCCTGCCGGGATCGGAGCCCCGTTTTCCTACCCCCGGCCTCCCCCTCCACATCTCAGGGACGGTGCGGATGGGGGAAGACCCGGACACCAGCGTCGTCGACCACAACTCCAAGGTGTGGGGCATGGAGAACCTCTTCCTCGGCGGCAACGGTGTCATTCCGACGGCCACCGCTTGCAATCCGACGCTGACCAGCATGGCTCTTGCTCTGAAGGCATCCGAACGGCTCGTAGGCGGCGAAGGCGGCGACTGACGTTGGGCAGGCTGGGCGTTGCCTGTGAGGCAGGAGAGGGACCGGCGGGCTGCGCGCCCCGGTGCGGACAGCTGCTGCTACGGGAGCTGCCGGGCGGCGGCGAGGAGGTTCTCGGACGCGATCCGCAGGCCCTCCCTCACCGTGATCTCGTCGTCTTCGTGCTCGATGTTGACGGGCATGTCGGGGTCGATCGACGACAAGGCAGCAAGGAAAGACTGCCAGTACGCGGTGTCGTGAGCCCTTCCCACCGCGACGAACTGCCAGGGCGGGTCGTCGGGGAATCTGTTCAGCACGTAATCGCCGCCGAGGCTGATGGCGGAAGGGTCGTCCGGATTCGGGGTGACGTAGCGGTCGTCGAGTACACCGTGCAACTGCATGCTCTTCGGGTTGATCCGAGTGTCCTTGGCCGCAGCGTTGAAGACTCGGTCTCCGAGGTATGCAATGGCGTCGAGCGGTTCCATGCCTTGCCAGAAAAGGTGGCTCGGGTCCATTTCGGCTCCGATATGCGTGGCGTTGGTCTGCTCGATGAGGCGTACCAGGGTGGCCGGGTTGTATACGAGGTTGTGCGGGTGCATCTCGATGCAGATTCGGACTCCCGCCCGGGCTGCGCGGTGCTCGATGTCGGTCCAGAAGGGCACGCCGACCTCCTCCCACTGATAGCGCAGGGCGTCGGTGGCCGCGCTGTGCCAAGGCTGGACCATCCAGGCAGGCGTCCTCCCACCGGGGTGGTCGCCGGGCAGTCCAGACATGGTCACGACGTTGCGTACGCCCAAGAGGCCGGCGAGTTCCACGGCTTGGTGCAGGTCGGCCGTGTAGGTAGCGCCGACCCTGCGGTCGGGGTGAAGGGGGTTGCAGTTGACGTTCAGGGCGGTCAGCTCAATCTGCGCGTCTGCCAGCGTGGCCAGGAACTGGCGGCGGGCCCGGTCCGAGGCCATGAGTGCGTCGACGTGGAGGTGAGGTGCCGGCATGAAGCCACCGGCGTTGAGTTCTATCCCGCCCAGCCCGAGCTCATGCAGAACGTCGAGGCATTCGGTGAGGGTCCGGTCGTGGAGGCAAGCAGTGTAGACGCCGAGTTTCATGGCATTCCCTCGTCTCGTGTTGTAACCCCAACCTCAATTATCCCCTCTAACCATGAGGTGCGTCATGTCCAGTCAGATTCGCAGTGTGCTGATCACCGGATCAACGTCCGGCATCGGAGAGGCCACCGCTGTGGCTTTTGCCCGGGACGGGCATACCGTATATGTCAATGGCCGTGACCCCGCACGCACTCGAGCCGCGGCGAACCGGATCACCGAGGCCGCCGAGGAGGGCTGGGGCAAGGTGCTGCCCGCGGCGGGCGACGTCGCCACCGCCGAAGGAGTACGGAGCGTGTGCGAGGCGGTCCCGGAGCTGGACATCTTGGTGAACAACGCCGGTATCTACACCGAGACACCCGCCTTCGAGATCAGCGATGAGGAGTGGCTGCGCCACTTCGAGGTGAACGTCCTCAGCGGTGTGCGTCTGACCCGCCACTACGCGCCCGCCATGGTGCGCCAAGGATGGGGCCGCGTCATCTTCATCAGCAGTGAGTGCGCGCTGTTCACGCCGAAAGAGATGATCCACTATGGGATGACCAAGGCGGCGCAGCTGTCGGTGTCACGGGGGTTCGCACTCTGGGTGGCGGGCAGCGGGGTCACGGTGAACACCGTACTACCGGGGCCGACGCGTACCCCCGGGGCCGAGGAGTTCATCTCGAAGTCCTATCCGGACCTTTCCTTCGAGGAAGCCGAACGACGGTACTTTCAGTCCTACCGGCCCACGTCGCTCATCCAGCGATTCGCGCTGCCGAGCGAGGTCGCGAACATGATCCGCTACCTCGGATCGGATGAGGCCTCGGCGACGACAGGCTCAGCCCTGCGTGTCGACGGCGGTGTGGTGCCGACCATCGCTTGAGTACACGACCGGGGAACCCCGGCGAGGTGGCACGTACCGCGGACACCGTATGGCCCGCTCACACATGCTTCGTTCTGGAGCGCGGGCCGCTGCGCAAGGCGCGCTGGATCTCCGACAGGTCCCGGTCTTTCGTCTCCGGAACGAAGCGCCGGACCAGGAACAGGAAGAGCAGGCTCAGCACGGCGAAGAAGACAAAGACCAGCCCCACTCTTGCGGGAATCCCCGGCGTCTTGACGACGATAGGGAAGAGCAGGGCGACGACGAGGTTGGCACCCCAGTTCAGCCCGAGCGCCGCCGCGGCCACCCGAACACTGGATTGCTGAGGGAGCACCTCCGCGAGTAGCACCCACGCGACCGGTCCGGCCGAGAACGCGAAACAAGCTGTGTAGATGAGGATTGCACCAACGGTGACCGGACCTGTGACCGCTCCGCCCGCTCCGAGCAGGCTGCCGCCGGCCAGGCAGAGGGACAGGGCCATGCCAGTCAGGCCTACGGAGAGCAGCACCCGCCTGCCATAGCGACGGATCAGACCGAGCGCGATCACGGAGGCGGCGAAGTTCATCACGCCGATCGACAGACTTGCGATCTCCGCTCCGTTTGTTCCTCCGAGTCCCGCGGTCGAGAACACCAGTGTGGAGTAGTAGACCACCGCTCCGATCCCGACCAGGGCGTTCATGAGGGCAGCTCCGAGCGCGATGGCCGTTGCCAGCCTGCGGTCGGGGTCGCTCAGGCTGCGCAGCACCCCGTCATCGGGAAGACCCCGGACACGGACCAGACGCGCGTACTCAGCAAGGGCCTCCTCTCGGCCTCGGGTGGAACGCAGGACCCGGCGTGCCTCCTCCTCCTGTCCGCCTGCCAGCAAGTCGGCGGGTGTCCGCGGGAGGAGGAAGGCTGAAACGGCCTGGAACACGGCGGGGACTGCGTTCACGGCCACCACGAGGCGCCACTGACCAGAGTCGGGCAGGGCTGCTCCCAGGGACAGCGCGATCAACACGCCCACGGTGATGGCGAGCTGGTAGCTGGTGATCATGAAACCACGTAGGCGTGCAGCCGCCAGTTCGGCGAGTAGCACCGGCGCGACGGCCGAAGTGACGCCGACGGACATCCCGATCAGGAAACGGCCCCCGACGAGCGTCAGCTCGTTAGGTGCTACCGAGCAGATCCCGGCGGAGGCGGTCGCGACTAGACCGCTGACGACGAGGGCGGAGCGGCGACCGAGCCTCTGCGTGAGCGCGCCAGTCACCAGGCATCCGGTCAGTGCGCCCACCACGAGGGCGCTCACCACGACCCCTTGGTGGAGGTCGGTTAGTAACCACTTGTGTCGGATCTCGTCGATGATCTGGTTCATCGACGAGATCGAGAAGCCGAAAAGGACGCCGCACGAGGCGGCTAGCATGAAGAGACGACCAGTTACCCTGCCCGTCCGCTGCCAGCCCGGACCATGCGAAAGCCCCCGCCGCCGCCCTCGCCCCACTTCAGGGCCCCGTCAGGACGATCTTCACGACATCACCAGACAGGTCATCGAGCGCCGCCATGGCCTCCTCGAACGGTCGGCTCCGGGTGATGAGCGCTTCGAAGGGCAAGTCTCCCCGAGCCAACAGCGCCATGCCCTCGGTATAGGACCTAGGCGGATTGAAACTCACTCCCAGCAAACGCAGGTTGCGCTGGCAGACATCCCGAGCCGGATCCAGCAGCACGGTGGTCCCATCGGAGATGATGTTGCCGACCTCTACGACCGTTCCCAGCCGGCGGACCATGCCCAAGCCCTCTCTGAGGGCTGCCGCGCTGTTCGTCGCGTCGACCAAAAGATCCGCGCCACGTCCCTGCGTCACGTCCAGCACCGCATCACGACGGACAGCCGCATCAGTTTCGCTGGTGTCCAGAACGAGATCGACACCCACGGCACGGGCGGCCGCCAACCGGGCCTGGCGTGCACCGGAGGCCACCACGGTTCCGACCCCGGCCTGGCGGAGCACGATGCAGGTGAGCAAGCCCACCGCCCCCAAACCCAGGACCACGGCCGTCGAATCCGGGGTGAGGACCTCGTCCCAGGCACCCGTAGGAGTACGAGTCACGTCCACGGTTCGCACCGCCACGGCCAACGGGTCCAACAGAGATGCCACGGTGTCGGCCATCTCCTGCGGCACCCGCCACATGTATGTGCCGGGACGGACGTCCACGTGGCGACCGAACCCGCCCGTCAGCGACGGGCTGCAGCGATCGCCGATTGCCCCGGCCAGCGGCGGCAGCCCGATCGCCTCGGGCGGAATCCCGTAAACGAAGGCGTTGGTGCAGGTTGTGGCGCCGGGGCCGAAGCGTTGGCACCCCCAGCAGCGGCGGCAGGGAAGCCACGGGAACAACGCGATGCGGTCACCCTCCACCAACTGCTCGCCGTCGGCGTCACGATGTTCGTGCCCAGGCCCGAAAGCAACAATCCTCCCGACGATTTCGTGGCCGAGGACTAGCGGGGCGGAGGGGACACTCGACAGGAAGTGCAGGTCAGTGCCGCAGATCCCGTTCGCTGTCACCTCCAACAACAGTCCTCCGGGACTGGGCTCCGGCAGCGGCAGGGACATCCACTCCAGCCGATTCGCACCCGTCCATACCTGCGCACCCGTCGACTCCACTGTTCCTCACCACCTGTTCTGGCCCACTGGACCGCGCGGCAGCCGTTCCGTTCATGCCCGCTCGGGCGGCCACAGGCCGGGAAACCCACGCTCGTCGATGTAGGCGGGCCGACCGTCGTCCATCACGATGGGCTGGGGGACGGGGCTCACGAATTCCAACCTGATGCCGTGGAGGTCTTCCTTTTTCGTGAACCAGAGCAGGATCTTCCCGTCCTCGTCCAGGGCCATTCCATCGCAGCCCATCCCGCAGGCAGACAGATCCCGCTTCTTCCCTTCCACATCCGGGTGGTCCATGAAGCCGAGGTGATGAATTCCCTCGCCCTGCGCAGCGGAGTGGGTCCCCACGCCATGGAACTCCATGAGTTCGATGAAAGGCGGCCCCTCCTTGGAAAAGGAAATCCGAGCATCATGGTGATGGGGGTGCGCGTCGCTATGGTCCACGTAGAAATCAGTCTGGTAACGCGCGACCTCGCTGAACCTGTATCCGGTGGCGAGCGACCAGCGCTCGATTGCCTCTTCCAAGTCGGCCACAAGCAACCCTATGTGGTGAATCGGTTCGGTGAGAGCCATGTGCCGCACCCGTGCCTTCCCATCCCGTAGGCGACCCTGTGTACGGGACTACCAGATCTCACGCTACTCCGGCCGCCGTCCGCCCGCGCCCCGGAAATACAGCCCCTACAGCCACGGCAGCTGTAGTTCGGATCTTGCGGCTGCGGTGACCTCGTTCCAGCAGTGGTGACAGGTGGCAGCCTGGATCTGGTGACATCGTCGCCATCTGGACCAGTGCAGGACGTGCTCGGCGTCGGTCACGGGCTGTGGCAGTACGAAGGCCCGCAGGATCCGCAGGAGTTCGGGGCGGCTGATGGGGATCATGGCGGCTGTTGCCGGGGCGGGCTCGCTGGCGTGAGCGAGGTCGGTGGCGCGGTGCAGGGCTGCACCGACGGATGGGAGAGCGGCGGCGATGAGGCTGATCAGGCTCCAGCGGTGCCAGGAGTTCCAGCAGGTCACCTGCCCCTGATCGAGGCCGGTCAGAGACTTCGCCGCCTGAAAGTCCTCCTCGACCCGCCAGCGGCGGCAGACCACTTCGATGAGCTCGCCGAGTGCGATGGGGCCGGCGGAGTGGTAGCGGTAGAAGGACAGCTGGTGAGTGTAGCGGTGGCGGCGGATGAGCAGGAAGCTGTGTCCGGCCGCCTGGCCGGACGGGGTGTCGTCGCCGATGACCTCGATCATCGCCCAGTCGCAGTGCCGGTCGCCCTTCGTGCCGTGTCCCGCGCAGCCGCTGCCAGGCCCAACGCGGCAGCTGCGCCAGCACACTCGCGGTCGCCAAGCGGCCGGCCGGGGTGCCGCCCGATGCGTGGCGGGCACCGCAGTCGCGTAGTCGTATTCGAGCTCGCGTATTGATTTGCGAAGGCCACGGCCTCCGTAGACCTCGTCGGCGGCCACCCAGCGGGCCCGGAATCCCTGCGCGGGCACGGGCGAGCATCACCGCGGCCTGCTGCGGTTTGGTCGCGAACGCCACCTCGTCCGGGACACCGACCAGCTCGCGGCGCTCGTCATCAAAGGCCCAGTCCCGGGACAGATACAAGGTCCGGTCGACCAACGCGCTCCCGGCGCTGCTCGCGCAGGAGAGGTGCACCGCGACCTGGCACAGACCGACCCCGCCCAAAGCACCGGAGTACTGTCTCGCCGCCCCGACCGCGTCGGCCGAGAGGACTTCTCGTCACGGTCTCACCAGCACGGCTGTTCCTCCGCCAGATAGCCCACCGCGAAGGCCGCGAGGTGTTCGCGTACCGCCTCGTGATCCCACGCCGCCCGCGACAGGAAGTGCTGCAGCCGATGTGGACCTGAGTGCCCCAGCGCCTCAGCCAATGTCCAGAATGGCCCTAGTTAGCGGCCTTCGAACTCGGCTCCACCTGGCTGTTTTTCGACAGAAACCTGCATTCCTGCAACCTGATCACGTGTTCCGAATAGGCTCTCGAATAGAGTTCGCTCAAAGTCCAGACCCGTCTGTAGGTCTGCACTCGCTCCGAGGTCACCGCCAGTTTGATAGCACGCAGTGCGAGAGCAGGCCCCTGTCGGAACTGGGCCGCCCATGCTATTGCTGACCCAATTACCTTTTCACTCGGAACGACCTGATCCGCGCGATTTCTGTGACAATTTGAGAAGAGGTCTTCCACAGTTTTGGCAGCGATTTGAGATGTATGATCACTGACTTCGGCGTACCGCCTCGGCGCTATCCCTGTGCGCTCCATTAGCCACTCCGGAGTGGCTCCGGTCCACTGGCTAATCTGCGAATTGTCAATGCGTCGTTCCGGTGCGTAGCGACCCAACGCAAGTATGCCGACTGGCATATCGTTCTCCTAGCTGTAGCCCGGAGTTTCTTCGATTTCGACTACGACACATGTCCAACTGAAGCCGCCGCCAACTCCCATCAACATTATCCGCATTCCCTGATTCAACCGACCAGATTCTGCAAGATAATTGAATCCTGCGAGTTGATCGGCTGCGCCCAAATGCCCGGTTCTGCGCGAAAAATCCCATGCAGTTCTCGATAGATCACATTCACCCAAGGGTCGCAGGCACTGTTTAACTGTAAGTGCGGCACCTAGATGAGGCGTCACAAGGAAGTCCATTTCCTTCACGCTCGAGCCTGCTTCATCGAGTGCCTCGTGAGCTACTTGCCGCTGCCCTCTTTCGATCCTGTGCCAGACGTCAGCCTCATCGACAGTTTCCAAGAATTCCCGGCGACGACGGTTCAGATTAATTGGGTGATCTGCACTATATTGAAATGGGCCAAATGGCTGGCTTCCTCTGTGCGCTCCTTCTAGCTCTGGGTCTGTATACGTGACCATCGAAAGAATACGCGCAAATCCCTGTTCGCGTGAGAGCGCAAATGCTCCAGCTCCATCGCCGAAAAGAAGACGGTCAGTCCTCCAACGATTGAAAGATGGATCGTTCCAGTTGTCGCCGGCTGTGACCACGGAAACGCCCGATTCGGGGTTATCTACCAGCCGGGTCCTCAGGGGTGCGCCAATGTCTAATTCCGCGGTCGAGCAAAGCAGGTTCGCGCTCTGGGCAGTGACCTTGTCCATGTTCTGCGTTCAATTGGACTTCTTTGCCCTGAATCTAGCCGTGCCGCGTATGGCTGTAGATATGCATGTAGGCACGATGAATCTCCAATGGATTGTCAGTGGCTACATGCTCTCGGCCGGCGCCTTCCTTATTCCTGCTGGTCGCCTAGGCGATCTATTCGGTCGGTTAAATGCAATGCCAGTGGGCGTCGCACTATTCGGATTGACATCTCTGGTGTGCGCATCAGTATCCGATGCGCGAACCCTTATCGGCTCGCGTGTCCTTCAAGGTTTCGGCGCTGCTCTAATTGTCCGGTTGGATTCTCATTGCCTACCAACGTATTCCCTAAGGAGAAGCGAGGGATGGCGACGGGGGTCGCAATTACCGTTGCTGGAATTTGGACCGCGATTGGGCCATTTATTGGAGGCACATTTACTCAGGTTCCGGTGTCTGTCACGGCGGCATTGTCACGTTGTCGGTGGCGGTCTGGGATGATCTTGGGGTTGTCTGTCTGGGGAGGCAGTGCGTCGTGTCGTCTGTGGTGCCGTCGTACGCGAATCACCGCTACCCGGTGGAGATCATTTCGCACTGTGTGTGGCTGTACTTCCGCTTCCCGCTCTCCTTACGCGAGGTGGAGGAGATGATGCTCGAGCGGGGCGTGATCGTCTCCTACGAGACGGTCCGCCGCTGGTGTCGTTCGGCCAGGTCTACGCCAACAGCCTGCGCCGCAGGCGGCACAGACCCGCGATAAGAAGCCATCTCATTTGGGCTTCGCGGTAGGCTGTCGGCCATGGTGGGGATCGTTGAACGGCTGGTGCCGGACGAGTTGTGGGAGCTGTTCCAGCGGGTGGTGCCGCAGGCGCCGTCGCGGCCGCAGGGCGGTGGTCGGCGCCGGCACGGCGACCGGGAGGTGCTTGCCGCGATCGTGTTCGTGGCGACGTCGGGTTGTACCTGGCAGCAGGTGCCTTCGGCATCGTTCGGGCCGTCGGGGGCGACAGCTCACCGGCGGTTCACCGAGTGGAGCAAAGCGCGGGTGTGGGCCAAGCTCCACCGCCTGGTCCTCGACGAACTGGGCGCCCGCGGCGAGTTGGACTGGTCCCGCTGCGCGATCGACTCCGTGAACATGCGGGCCCTGAAAAAGGGGACCTGACAGGTCCGAATCCTGTCGACTGGGGCAAGTTCGGGTCGAAGATCCACTTGATCACCGAGCGGACCGGTCTGCCCCTGTCCGTCGGCATCTCGGGCGCCAACCTGCACGATAGCCAGGCCCTTGAGCCCCTTGTCCGTGGCATACCGCCCATCCGCTCACGCCGCGGACGCCGACGGCGCCGACCCGGCAAGCTCCACGCGGAC
This sequence comes from Streptomyces sp. NBC_01264, assembly GCF_026340675.1. Lineage (NCBI taxonomy): Bacteria > Bacillati > Actinomycetota > Actinomycetes > Kitasatosporales > Streptomycetaceae > Streptomyces > Streptomyces sp. NBC_01264. Next base: position 103,961 of record NZ_JAPEOX010000006.1, on the reverse strand, counting down.
AAGGCCTACGACTACGCCCACCTGCGGCGATGGTTACGTGAACGCGGAATCAGGCACCGCATTGCCCGCCGAGGCGTTGAATCCTCGCAGCGGCTGGGCCGCCACCGCTGGACCGTCGAGCGCACCATGGCCTGGCTCTCCGGCTGCCGCCGCCTACACCGCCGCTACGAACGCAAAGCCGAGCATTTCCTTGCCTTCGCCAGCATCGCCTGCACTCTCATCTGCTACCGCCGGCTCACCAAATGAGATGACGTCTTACTGCTGCCCCCTGGGCTTGAAAACCGTCTACCGGCTCAGCTTCACCCAGGAGCAGCGTCGCACCGGCGCACGCCACACCCTCAGAGCCTGGTGATGATGGGGCCAGGGGTTCGAGTGGGGGTTTCTGTGGCCTGGGAGGCATGGAGAGAGGGGCCCTCTGGAGAGTTTTTCGTTGCCACGAAACAACCCCGGAGGCCCCCGTGCCGCAGTTGTACCAACTTGCCGTGCCCGCCGACAACTTCACCCGCCCCGCGTGCAGGTGTCTGCCGTGCCGGTTCGGGAACGTGCCGTCCGGGGCGCCGGTGTACGAGCGGGCCTTCGAGACGGACATGACCGAGGCAGAGTAGGACGAGGTGCGCGCGGCCATCCCGCCGCCGCCGTGGCTGGAGGGGCGCGGGGGCCGGCCGGAGGAGTATTGCCACCGGCGAATGTTGGACGCGCTGCGCTATCTCGCGGACAACGGGGGAAAGTGACGTTCGCTGCCCGAGCCGTTCCCGCCGCCGCGCAAGGTCTTCGACTTCTTCCGCCGCTGGGTACGCCAGGGCGTGTTCGCCATGATCCACTCCTTGCTGGTGAAGGAGATCCGCCGCCGCGAGGGCCGTGCCGAACAGCCGACGGCCGCGATCATCGACGCGCAGTCGCTCAAGGCGGCCGAGACGGTGGGTGCCGCGAGCCGTGGGTTCGACGGCGGCAAGCAGGTCAACGGGCGCAAGCGGCACATCGTCGTCGACACCCTCGGCCTGGTCCTGCTGGTGGCCGTCACCGCCGCCGACGTGAACGACCGCACCGCGGCCATGGCCCTCTTCGACCGTCTGCGGCTGCTGTTCTCCCAGGTCACCAAGGTCTGGGCGGACCACGTCTACGACGGCGAACTCGTGCCCTGGGCCCGCCGGCACCTCGGTTTGGACTTGGAGATCCCTGTGCACCCCGGCCGCCGCAAGGCGCAGGGTTTCAAGGTCATCCCCAAGCGGTGGATCGTGGAACGCACGCTGGCGTGGATCACTCGGCGGCGTCGCTGCGTGCGCGACTACGAACGCCGCCTGGACCACCACGCCGCCTTCGTCCTGCTCGCGGTGGGCATCGCGATGAGCCGCCGACTGGCCGGCCGTGCCGACGCCCCTGCCCGGCGGGTCAGCCGGGCAGCCTGGTGAACCTCCCGTCGCCTCGCTTCACGATCCACCCTCGGGCCGCCAGCCGGGAACACACGTCCCGCGCCCGCTGCTGACGCGCCGGCGTCGCCTCCCAGCCCAGTTTCTCGGCCACTTGCCGCGCCAGCACCGGACCCTTCACCTCCCGCACGACCGCCAGCGCCGCCCGATACACCCCGGGCAGCACACTCTCGTCCCGTCCCGGCTCCCACGACGCCACCGCTCCACGCACCACGGCCGCCTTATCCGTCAGTTCCAACCGCTCCTCCAAGGCGAGGCGCAGCCGGCGCACCGCGTCCTCCTCCGCGCTCGCTTCCGTCAGCCAGAAGTCCACCTGCTCCTGGGCCTCGGCCAGCAACGCCTGCCACTCCATGGCCTTCCCCCGCGCCAGCTCGGCCTTCGCCGTCATCAACGACACCACGGACACCATCGAGACCTCCCGCATCGCTCCCGGAACCTCTCGATGCCTCTCCCCGGAATCCAGCCCGCACCCACCCGACGGAGCGATCACCCGCCAGAGCGGCCCCACTCGCACTGGCTAACCCTTGATCACCAGGCTCTTAGGGGGCCGGCGCTCTCTATGCGGCGGACCGCCGTAAACGCGAATACATGTGGTGCCAGGACATGCCACAAGTCACCGGATGTTCCCCCAGCACTCCATCGCGGTGCTGGTCCTCCGCCGAAGGCCTGCCCCGCGTCATCCGCCCAGTCCACGAGATCGAGCCCGAAGGCATCCCGAACGCGCGTGGTTCGGGCTGGGCGTACGGGGAGGACGGCTGGAGCGGTGTCAGCTCGTCGGTCTTCTCGTGGACTGGTCCCGGTCCAGGGCCACGGGTCGCCCGCAGATGGGCGCTCCCGGCGGGGCAGCTCGGCAACCGCAGGACAAGCCATGACTACCGCCGGCATCATGCGCCGAGTGATCTCGCCAGGGACACGGCGGCGACTGCCGGTCCCGGGTAAGGCGACGACATCAGGCACGCCTGAGTTGTCTCCTCATGCTTCTCGGCTTGGCGTCTGACTGCAAGCCGGAGCCACGGTTCCGGGTTCGGCAGCTGAGCGGGCGTTGAGTCGCCTGACCCCGGTGGTCACATGAAACGTGGTGGCGGGTTCCCGTGAGGACGTGTGATGGTTCGGCCCATGGGCGACTCCAGGGCGTATGCCGTCTACCAGACCACCGATGCCACCAAGGCGTACACGCAGGCCAAGCAGCTACGTTCGCTGATGACAGAGCGCGAGGAGAAGACTGGATCTCTTCGCCGAGCTACGAACGGTCGAAGACGTGCGGCAGATGGCTGCGGTCCTGCCTGGCGGACGGTTCGACTTCGCCGACATGCGTACCGGTCCGTCGGATGAGGAGCTCTGGTTCGACCTGGACGTGGCAACGGCCGCCGACGCCGTGCTGGAGGCGCACCTACCGCTCGACGTCATGCTGGACGTTCCGGCCGGGAGCGTGGAAGAACGCTTCGTCGCGGCTCTCGGGCAGGGCATGGCCTCCATCGACTGGCCGGGTCTGTGGCCGGACGAACCAGAGGCGGGTCACTACGGGAGCGCGAAGTACGACGGTGTGCAGATCGTGTTCCACGGCGACAACGCCCAACTGGGCCACTGGACCGAGCAGCACACCGTCTTCTTCCACGTCGGCAAGTTCGGTGACCTCCCCCGGGCCCAGAAACTCGCCGCGCACATCGGCAGCAGGGTTCTGGGCGAGCCACAGACCGGATGGTGACCCGACGGCGCGATGCGGCGTGATCGGCATTCGGCTTGGGCGCGACATTCGACAGTGCCGCGGGCCCGACCGGCTGCGACCGCGTCCGGTAGACCCCGGGCACCAGCCGGATCGCGTCCAGCAGCCGGGAGCAGAGTCGAGGTCTTGCGCCCTCAGAGCAAGTTGTCGGCGGTAGGCCTGCGGCCGGATGCGACAGCCGCACGAATGATCGACTGCTGGGCGGCTTCTGCCGGCCGGCCCGACGGCGCCCGCAAACGCGTAGCCACGCCCTCATAGGAGCGTCTGCTCGTCGATCCAGTGTGCCGTTTACTGAGTACTTGACGCTGTCGGGAATCTCCCGAGTTGGGCAGATGTAACTTGCTTTGAGACGGGCGCGAGTTGGAATCACAGCTGAGGGGCTTCTCCGCGTCTCGTAGTCGGCGGCGTCAGCCATGGCGCATGGTGCGCCACGAAGCAGCCTGGTTCGCCCATTCATCAGCCCGGATCCCAGTCGAACACGGCATCGCCCACCTCACGAACTGGCGGGCACTCTGGACCGCCCCAGGTCGAATGGAGACTCGAACCCGTGAAAGGATCGAGTCCCAACAAAGCCAACCAGCCGCATGTGCTGGCCAGACGGGCGACGAGGGCGTGTAGCCGAAGTCCGAGGTGCGGAAGAACGGCTAGCAGATCGCGGAGCACATGGGGCACGCGGCGCCGGACCGGGCCCAGTGGTTCATGGCCCGCTCCACCTGGCTCGCCGATCAACTGCGCGATGGAGTGCGCTCGTGGCGGGGCATCTGGGCAGGCCGGAGGACGCGCTGGTGCTGGACGAGACGGCACCGTTGAAGAAGGCCCGGATGCCGGTGGGGGTGGCACGGCAGTACGCGGGGATCACCGGGCAGATCGAGAGCTGCCAGGTCAAGGTTCTGCGTGTATGCCTCCGATACCGGAAGCGCGCTGATCGGCTGGGGGCCTACGTACCCGCCGGCTGAGCCGGTCCTGGAGTCAGTGGGGTGACGGTTCGGCCACGGGCTGAGCCGCGGCCGGTGCGCGCAAGGCAAAGGCCCCGGAGGGCTGCTCCGCCGCCATGGTGGAGGCGGAGCAGCCCTCCGGGGCCGGCCCGTGTCCGGGACCGTCTCCCGGCCTGTGGGCGTTGCCGCGCCGCGGGTCAGCGGCGACGGCGGGCCGCGATCAACAGCGCCGCGCCGATCCCGGCCGCGCCCAAAGCTCCGCCGCCCCACCACAGGGCGTTGCTTCCCGTTGAGGCCAGGACCTGGTCGACGAGGGACTTCCCGCCGTCGTCGGCCGGCGGACTCTGCCCGTCGCCGGGCGGCGGGGTCTGGTCGTCCGGCTTGCTCGGGTCATCGGGCTTGCTCGGGTCATCCGGCTTGTCGGCCGTGGCCTTCACCCGGGTGCTGGCGCAGATGTCCTGGCATTCCTGGGGGTTGGCCGCATCCGAACGGGCCGCCAGCACGTCGAAGGGGAACTCCTTCGCCTCCTCCGGAGTGAAGGAGAGCGTCAGCGACTTCTCCTCCCCGGCCTTCAGGTCTCCGACCTTCCAGGTCCCGTACCCCTCGCCACCCGGCTCACCGTTGAAGTTGGCGCCGCCGTCGTGGGTCAGACCGCTCACCGTCGGCATGCCAACCTCCACGACCGTGTTGCGGGCCGTCGAGGGGCCCTCCTTGTTGGCCACCGTGACCTTCACCTTGGCCTGCTCACCCACCTTGACGGTGTCCTTGCCGTCCGGCGCCGCGATCGACACGTCCAGACCAGCCACCTGCTGCACCTTGACCGCGCGCGACACCGTCTCCTCGATCGGGCTGCTCTTGGTCTTGTCCGTGTCCAGAGGGGTCTGCGAACGCTTCACCGTCGCCTTATAGTCAAGCTCGTCGTAATCGGGCTTCACCTTGCCGGTCATCTTGAGGACGGCGTGACCACCGATCGGCACGTCAGCCGGCTTCCACAGGCCATTCGCATACGTGCCCCCCTCCCCAGGCGTCGCCACGGGGTCCTTCACACCTGCGGGCACCGGAACCTCGATCTCGAGCCCCCGTGCCTTGGACACGCCGAGGTTCTTCGTCTGCACGGTCCACGACACATCCTGACCAGGCAGCGGGCGGCTGCCCGCATCCCCGTCCGGGGTCACCGTCAGGAGCGCGGCAGCCCGCTGCACCACCTTCAGCTCGTTCACGGCCATGTGGCCCTCGACCGCGTTCTCGTCACCGCACGTCGTCTTGTAGCCACCACGCGAGTCAGGAATGTCGGCCCCTACGACACACACCCGGTGCACCGTCTTCTCCTCGTCGGCAGGGACCTTGCCCTTGACCGTGAGGTCGACGGTCTGCCCTGACGCGAGGCTGGGGACGGCCCATACCCCGTCCTTGTACGCTGTGCCGTCCGGACCGGCCTGCTCTACCAGCTTCATGCCCGTGGGCAAGGAGTGAGCGATCTTCACCATGGAGGCCTTGGACGGGCCGTCGTTCTTGACAGCGATTCTGTAGGTTACGTCGTCGCCCGGCACGTACTCCTTCTTCGCCGCATCAGCCTCCGGAGGCACGACCGAAACGCCGACGGTGAGCTTCGCACTCCGCGCGATGTCCACAGACGTCTTGGAGGAGTTGTTGTCCCGGTTGGTATCCACCAGGCCGCCCCCGTACGAGTCCTGATCCACGTCCGCCTCGAGGGTCATACTCTTCTCATCAGCGGGAACCGTGACTGGAAGCGTCAAGGTCTTAGGGGAATCATCGGGATCCATCGCGCCGACGGTCCATACACCGGTCTCCTCGTCATATCCGCTGACGCCCTCGCTCAGTTTAGCGCCGTCGGGCAGCGGCACTTTCACCTTGAGGTTCTGCGTGCGTGCAGGCCCACTGTGTTCATCTCGTGGACGGTCGCGTCCTCCTGGCCGTGCGCGCCGCAGGCCGCCTTCACGTCCTGCACCGACTTCTCCTGGGCGGCCATGAGGTCGAGGACCTGTCCGCTGAGTTCTTCGGCCAGCTCAGGACTCTGGGCCCGGACGCCTTCCGCCTTGGCCGCGATGACGGCTTCGAGCGCCGCGCGGTACTCGTCGTGGAGATCCTCCATGGGGCGGCCCGAGAGCGCCTCGGTCAGGGCGACCGCAGCCTGCACCTCCTCCTCCGGCAGGCTCACGTCGGCCGGCGGGGTGCTGACGCCGTCGGTGGACCGCAGCTCATCCGGCCACAGCATGATGTGCAGGCAAAGAGCCTCACCTACGACACGGAGCAGGGCCAGGCGTTCCCGGCCGCGGAGCGCGACCTTCGCGACGGCCACCATGCTGGAGCGCTCCAGGGCCATGCGCAGCAGGACGTACGGCTTCGCGGAGGCCGGACCGCTGGCCATCAGGTAGTACGGCGTACCGACCGCGATGGGGTCGATCGAGGCGGCCGGGACGAAGCTGACGATTTCGATCGTCTTGGCCGTGGGGAGCGGCATTCCGTCGAGGTCTTGGTCGGTGACCTCCACGAGCGTGCCGGTCGCGGTCTCGTAGGCGCGCCCCATGTCCGCCTGGCTCAACTCCTGCCCGTCTAGCTCGCACCGCTTGCTGTACCGGACCCGGCCGCCGTCCGTCGTATGGATCTGGCGGAAGGAGATCGAGTGATCCTCGGTTGCCGGCACAAGTGCCATGCGATGCACAGCGTGGGCGGCATGATCGAGGCCCGGTCGCGCTGCTCAGTACTTGATCTCTTTGGCTTCGTACCCTTCGAGCCCCGTCGTGACGAGGGCCGGCACGAGGGCGTGCAGGTACCAGGCGAGGTCGGTGAACGCAGTCGCCGCCGGGATGTGCCGGCGGTCGATGCTGGGCGAGAACAAGACTTCCTTGCTGCCGGGCATCAGCATGAACATCCCGCCGGTCCCGGCTTCCGGGTGGTAGACGTTGATGGCCAAGGTGTACGGCAGGTTGCCGGGCGCATCCCGGCGTACCAGCACCTCATCGATGTCTTCGGGGGCGCTGGCGTACCACTCGTACATGTCATCCGCGTCGTTGATCATGTGGGTGACACCCCCGACAGGGTCCTCCACCGACCAGCCCACCGAGGTGAGGGCATCCACGATCGCGCGTGCGGTGGTCGGTTGCGTGAACGTGAAGTCGATGTCGGCGTCTCTAGATCCCACAGAACCTCCGCTCAGCGTGGCGCAGCCACGCATGCTCGCCCTTCGAACGCAGGGCCGTCGATCGACTTTCCATCAGGTCCAGGCCTCGACCGTCGCTGAGACGGTGCGCCATAGACGGCTCCGACGGCCAACTTTGTTGCTCAGGATCCGTTCGTGTAGATGCTGAGGGTATGGGTGTGGGTATTGGAGCGTTCGCCCCAACGGCCGCGGTGCGGTGAGGTCCTGGCCAGCCTAAGATCCACGGCGGCCTTCTGAGACAGCGATTTCGGCGACCTGTCGGAGCGCTTCCCGGTACGCCTCGGCGTTGCCCGGCAGCTTTTGCCAGGTGCGGATCGTCAGGGTGGTGGCGTGCAGGGCCCCGGGCGGGATACCGAGGTAACGGCCGGCACTGGTCCGTGGCCCACCGCGGGCCATCTGGACCAGGCGGATCGCGGCGTCGCGCCTCAGATGCCGCGCGGGCCCGTCCAGTCCGTCCAGCGGCGCTGTCCAGGCGTTGGGGAGGGGGTCTGAAACGGTGCGGGGGTCGAGGCGGCCGCGGTGGGTGGGCGGCTGGGGAAAGAGGGCCGGCGGGCCGCCCGCTACCAGCGGCAGACGGGCTGCTCCGCCGATCGCGACGGTCATGGAGGGTGAGCAGTGGGGTGTGAGGCTTCTCAGGCGCCCGGCCCGGGCTGCCGGCAGCAGGGACAGCAGCCGGACAAGGGCGGTATGGCCGTCCGGGCTGTCGAGGATCTGCATAACGAGGATCATCACGGCAGCGCACTGCAGTGCGTCGGCAGGCGGATGGTCGATGGAACGGGCCAGCCACCCATCAGCTTGCGGACCGAGGCGTTTGGCGGGGGCGCGGCGCAAGGACTGGGCGTGGGCTGCGATCAGGTCGAGCTGCTCGAACTCGGGGAAGACCTCGGCGGTGGCGGGCCAGGTGGAGTAAGTCCCGAGGACGGTAGTGCGGACGGCGTGAACGGGCGATGAAAGGCTTCCGCAGCGTCGGCGGGGCACAGCGGTTCTTGTCCGCGTTCACCGGGATCTCACCCCACTTCCGAACCGGACGCCACCTGATGACCGCCCGCCGCCACCGCCTCGAGATGACCGTCCGCTTCACGATCTGGGACCAGATCACCGGCGTCGTCGGCATGCCCTCCGAGGCCTGAGCACGCCAGCCGCCTACGGCTTCTTCACGCCCTCAGACGATCACACCACCGACGACGTGACAGCACCCGTCCAGGCCCTGGCACGCTCTGACCCGCCATCAAACGATCACGCCGCCGACAACGTGACAACGCCCTTTCGGCCGCTGTCAACGGCTCACAGCGCCACGGTCCGGGTCACATGTTCTGGGGCGGCGCGCCCTGCTGGATCCCGTCTCGGGCCTCGTCCCGGAGCGCGTCCCGGATGCCTTTTTCCAACCGACGACGGTGACTCGCAATCACCTCTGTGAAGAACGTGGGGAAAGCCGTCCAGTGGCGCTCGAGATCGCCGAGTTCGTAGAGCTGGGACAGGATTTCCTGGTAGCTAGCTTTGATTTCATTCGGCACCGCCTCAAGTGCTTCGGTGCGGTGATCCTCCCCGATCTCGCAGCCGATGTCCTTCAGCCCGTCCCAGTTTCTTTCACTCAGATAAAGTTGCTTGTACCGCAGAAAATTGAGCTCATATGTGGCGAGCGAAATTACGCCGCCATGATCGTCGACGAATGTCTGAATTTCTGCGATCTCCGCATCGGTTGTGGAATTTCGCCAGAGGGCGGATGCGATGCGGTAATAAAGGTTGGTGGCAGAGATGCTCTTAAGGTCGGCTGACGCGTTTCCGTTGAGGTAACAGTAGAATGCGTTACGCCATTCCTCATCATTCGAGGCGTCCAACAGGTCGGCTGGAAGCGACTTGCCCCCCGCGATCGCGTTCGGGAAGTAAGCTATGGCGCTGTCGGCGTAAGCAGCTTCGTCGACAGGGCAGACCCTCTTCCAGATCTTTTCCAAGGACGGGTAGACGGAAGACGCGATCTCTGCGGCCCTGTGCTGTGGGGCCTTCTTCAGAAGCATCAGCGCGGCCTGCGGATCCCTCTTCGCAATTTTCAAGATTTCGTCGACTTCTCGGGCGTGCCGCGCAAAACGCCTGTCGTCGTCAGCCGTCAGAGGAGGCTTCTTGCTGGCATCGCTGTACTTTCTCTTCTCGTCACCGAAGGCCACGGTCGACCTGTATTCCAGCTGCTTGGCTGGTTTCTGTTCGCGGTTTACGACCCTGCATATCACGAGATGGAGGTCGAGCGGCCCGATGTGCCCCTTGACCTTGTTCAGTGCATTGAACAGGAAGACGAGTGAGACGGGGGACCGCAGGCTCGGAAAGTGGCCCAATCCGGGGGCATCGATATCCGCCCCGGCGATGTACAACGTACCTTCCGTGGTGACCTTCGAGGCCAAGGCGCGGACGATTTCACGGTCACTGAACGGTTTGAGGGTGTAATTGGGCATCACATCCAGTTCCGTGCCCCTACCGAACTCTTCCCGGCCGCCGGCCATGCCGTCCGAGGAGAGCGCCGCCAGCCCGTTCGGGGCAAGCAGCGATTCGCCTGCGTCCGCGTACATCACAACTCTCCAGCCCTCGGGGATCTTAACGACACCCTCCAGCTGGAGCGCGCCGTGCCCCAGTATAAATACTTTTTCCATTTGTTCTCGTCCTCTATAGTCCCTGGGGTTCCCTTGAAACGGCGTGCCACGGAACCGAGCTTGTTGAAGTCACACGGTGGCATTCCGGAGCGCAGGCCGTGAGGTGTCCTCGGGCAGTCGAACGGGCCGGATCTCGCGGAGTTGTTCCCGATCATGTCCATCGACAGGTGCTGTCACGTTGTCGGTGTCATGATCGCTTGATGGTGCGTCAGGGTGCGGCGGGGCCTGGTAGGGGCTGCGGTTCAGGCTGTGGCGGGCATGCCGGTGGCACCGGTGATCTGGCTCCAGATGGTGAAGCGGTTTATCATCTCGAAGCGGTGGCGGCCGGCGGTCATGAGGTGGTGGTGGGGCCGGAAGTGGGGTGAGACTCCGGTGAACGCGGACAGAAACCGCTGCGCTGCGCCGACCGTGCGGAAGCCTTTCATCGCGCGTTCGCGCTGCCTGGTGGGCTGGTGGGAGTTCTCCGCCCGGTTGTTCAGGCCCTTGTGTGAGCGGTGCTCGACGGAGGGCATCACCTCACGGTGCGCGGCCCCGTAGGAGCGCAGCTTGTCGGCGACGACTACCCGGGAAACCTGCCCGGTCGTGGTGAGGAGCCGACGGAAGAAGCGCCTGGCCGCAGCCTTGTCACGCCGGCTCTGCACCAGGATGTCCAGGACGTTGCCGTCGGCATCGACGGCCCGCCACAAGAACTTCGACGCCCCGTTGATCTTGATGAAGACCTCGTCGAGGTGCCATTTGTCGCCGGGCTGCGGGCAGCGCCGGCGCAGCGCGTTGGCGTAGGCCTGCCCGAACTTCAGACACCAACGGCGGATCGTCTCGTAGGAGACGATGATGCCTCGCTCGAGCATCAGCTCCTCGACTTCTCGGTAGCTGAGGGGGGAAGCGGAAGTACAGCCACACGCAGTGCGCGATCACCTCGACCGGGTACCGGTGGTTCTTGTACGACGGCACCACAGACGACACGAACCCTCACCAGACGGACATCCCGAAGATCATCTCACCCTGCCCCGACAACGTGTCGGTGCCCTGGGGGTGGATCTTCCGTAGCATCGGCATTCCTGCCGCTCGGATCGTTTGGATCAGACACACCTTGATCCGGACACCCACGGAACTTGATCAAGCCCTGGCCCCTCCAACGACCAGAACCCGAAGCGTTTCTGATCACATAGCTAAAGGATCTGGCAGCCATTGAAGGGCCCAGTTGCAGGATCGACCCAAGCCAGATTAGCCTGCGCCGTGTATGGGTGGGTGTGGCCGTCGATCGCGCGGTAGAGCAGTGTGCTTCCGTCGCTGCTGGTGAAGAAATTTCGGCCGCTCGAATCCTGTCCGGTAAAAGCCTCGACCATGGCTAGGGCCGACGATTCAACACCGAACAGAAGATCGTAGGTTTTTCCGGCCGCCGTAGCCCAGTAGTGTTCCTGAAAGCACCACATGCCGTTATCCGCGTTGGGCATCACGCCCCCGAGGGCAGGCATGTTAAGGGGCGCATAGACGATGCAGTCCTGAACCCGGTGCTGCTTTGATGGGATCCCTAGTTCTTCCATTATTTCAAGGAATGCATCCGTCAGCGTTCCGCAGTCCCCAGAGAACTGTCCTTGGGTGCCTGCGCGCAGATATTCGCTGTAAAATGAACGGCTCCCGTTCATGCGAAAATTTCCCGATGCCATTGCCGCGGCCACCGTCGATGCGACCCAATCGGGGTGCTCGCGTGCAGCAGAATCAGGATCCGGGATTCGAGGGAGGAAGCTTGCCACCCCGGGCCCATATTTGGTTATAAGATCTGAATAAGACATGCGCCTGTTTCCTCATTTTCGACTTCGGATACTCAGGATCACCAGATGGGGTAAATCGAGGAAGAGTCGGAAGTGCCGCCCGACGGGCACGAAGGCGGTGCTGTCACGCTGTCGGGTCACTGTCACGCCGTCCGGAACGGCGAGGGCGGGGCTCATTCAAGTCGACACTCTCGGCCGCATCGCTGCTGGTCAGCGGCTTGCTCCTTGAGGACCTCCAGTCGATACCTGGCGGTCAACCAGAGGGGTCTCATTTCGGCTACATCGACCGACCTGCCCCAATGTCACATTCGCACACGTGCCCGATCTTTAAGCTGTGCGGAGTCGGCAACGAGGGTGGTATCTGCACCCTGAGGTGACTCCCATCGTGCGGACACTCTGACAATGGATCTTGTGGGTCCGCGGGAGGGCGGGGCCTCCCCCTGAGTGGTGACACGCCCGATACTGGATCTGCTTGATCCGGAGGAAGCGAGAAGACCGCCGATGGCGATGAAGGGGCCATTGTCACGTTGTCGGCGGCATGATGGTTTGATGGTGCGTCAGGGTGTGCCAGGGCCTGGACGGGGTTGGTTCAGGCTGCGGCGAGCAGGCTCGTGTTGCCGGTGATCTGGTTCCAGACGGTGAAGCGGATCATCATCTCGAAGCGGTGGCGGCCGGCGGTCGTCAGGTGCCGGTGGGGGCGGAAGTGGGGTGAGATCCCGGTGAACGCGGACAGGAAGCGTTGCGCCCCGCCGACGCTGCGGAAGCCTTTCATCGCGCATTCGCGCTGCCTGGTGGGCTGGTGGGAGTTCTCCGCCCGGTTGTTCAATCCTTTGTGGGAGCGGTGTTCCACCGAGGTCATCACCTCACGGTGCGCGGCCCCGTACGACTTCAGCCCGTCGGTGACGACCACCCGGGGAACCTGCCCGGTCGTGGTGAGGAGCCGACGGAAGAAACGCCTGGCCGCAGCCTTGTCACGACGGCTCTGCACCAGGATGTCCAGGACGTTGCCGTCGGCATCGACGGCCCGCCACAAGTACTTCTGCACCCCGTTGACCTTGATGAACACCTCGTCCAAGTGCCACTTGTCGCCCGGCTGCGGGCGCCGCCGGCTCAGGCTGTTGGCATAGGCCCGACCAAACTTCAGACACCAACGCCGGATGCTCTCGTAGGAGACGACGACACCCCGCTCGAGCATCATCTCCTCCACCTCACGCAAGGAGAGCGGGAAACGGAAGTACAGCCACACACAGTGCGAAATGATCTCCACCGGATAGCGATGATTCGCGTACGACGGCACCACAGACGACACGAACCCCACCCCGGAAGACCCCAACCCGAAGATCATCCCAGACGCCCGGACAACGTGACAGCACCCCTGTCCGCGTTCACCGGAATCTGACCCCACTTCCGACCCCACCGCCACCTCATGACCGCCGCCCGCCACCGCCTCAAGATGACCATCCGCTTCACGATCTGGAACCACATCACCGGTGCCACCGGCATGCCCGCCACGGTCTGAACCACAGCCCCGACCCGGCCCCGCCACACGCTGACCCACCATCAAACGATCATGCTGGCGACAACGTGACAATGCCCCGGGCCCGGTGCCTACCCCGTTCGGCCCCCGGGGCGGATGATCCCGCACCCCCTGTCAGGGGGCCGGCGGGAGCACGTCGTCCTGGTCGCGGGGTTCCACCCGGACCTGTCCGTTGAGCCGGTGGCGCAGGACGGAGGACCGCTCGTAGACACGGCGGCGCACTTCCTGGATCTGCCCGACCGGCCGGTGCTCCTCAGGCGTGCGCCAGGGAGTGAAGGACGGGACATCCGCCCGGTCGAGGTTGTCGGGGGCGGAGACGTCCTGGGCGGGGATGATGATCCGGGCCACCGTCACGAACGGCGAGAGGTGCTCGGGCCACGGCACCGAGGTGTTCTCCACCGGCATGGCCGTCAGGTCCGTGCAGAGCTGCACCTGGAGGTCGAAGACGTGGTCCGCCGAGGCGACGTCCTCGAGGAGTGCCGCCCGGACGGGGTGGGCGGACGACAGCGGGTCCACCGGTCGGGCGGGCGCGGCCGGGGTGCCGGTGGCCGGCGCCACCCGGACCTTGGCGACGTACTCGCCGTGGCGCACCGCGCCCATGGACCAGAATGTCGTGTGGAGCAGGTGCGGCAGCGGCCGGGCCTGCTGGGAGAGGATCGCCAGGAGTTCGTCCCACAGCCACTTCTCGGGCGGCAGTTCCCCGTCCCGGGTGACGAAGGCGTGCAGCCAGGCCACCCGCTGCGAGCGGTCTGCCAGCGCGTCGGGCAACTGGCTGAACAGCCGGGCGAGCACGACGTAGTCACGGGCGGTGTTCGCGAAGAACACGGGGTTGTTGATCAGGTTGTAGTCCATGGTCCCCGCAGCCGGTTCGTCCGTGAGGGACGGGCCGGGGATGTCGAACATCTTGATCGCCATGCCGCACGCGGTGCCCAGCCGGGCGTCCGGGCGCACGTGCCCCAGCCCGTTCGAGTACCGGATCACGGCGGGGTAGTGCCCGGGGGAGGCGAACAACCCCTGGGCGTAGGCGGGGTCGGCCGGGGGCAGCACTTGGACCTCGGCCCGCAGCAGTCCGTAGGCCTTCGCGTGCGCGAACCGCACGGCCCGGCCCTCCCCCTCGGCCTCGACCGAACCGTGCACGGTCCGCTCGACCTCGGCGACGACCGTGGCCAAGTCGTCCTCGAAGTCGGGGCCGTAATCAGTGTCGAGGTCGTCGTATCGGACGAATCCCATGGCGGTGGCGCCTTCCGTGGTCGGGGCAGGGGTGGGCGGCCGTACGGTCGTGCGTACCCGGTCCGAACCGGCACCCGCATCGGACGGGCGGTCGGCGGGCCCGTGGGCCGCCCCTCCGGGCCTGGGGCCCGCCCCGGCCGGAAATGATCAACGACAACGTAGCGGTGCACGCTGCGGCGACAATCCCCCGACCGGCCCTCCGACCGGCGCCCCCCGGCCGAGGGGACCGGTGCGCGGCGGTGGCGGGACTGAGCGGACGGCCCGGCCCCGGACCGGCGGGGCACCGCGTGCCTCAGCTTGAGTTCTATCCAGTTCGGCGGGGTTTGGTGCCGACGTTGTGGTGGGCGGGACGTTGGTAGGGCTGGCTGGTGGCGAGGACTCTTCCCACGTCGTGGCGTGCTGCGGGGTGTCGGTTCTTCGATCCGGGTGGCCGGCCGGGGGCCGGGTTTGGGTGCACCGGCTGGTGAACCAGGAGGCTGTCGCACGACTTCCTCCGGCCCGGTGTGAAGCTTCCCCTTGATGTTGGACACCTGGAGACTGGGACGTGAGGTTCCAGAGGAAGTAGTGCCAGGTGGGAAGTAAGAGCAACGGCAGCAGGCGGTACTCGGAGGAGTTCAAGCGGGACGCGGTCGCGCTGGTCCGCTCGTCCGGGAGGACCGTCACCAAGGTGGGGTGCTGTCACGTTGTCCGGGCGTCTGGGACGATCTTCGGGTTGGGGTCTTCCGGGGTGGGGTGGGGTTCGTGTCGTCTGTGGTGCCGTCGTACAAGAATCACCGCTACCCGGTGGAGATCATTTCGCACTGTGTGTGGCTGTACTTCCGTTTCCCGCTCTCCTTCCGCGAGGTGGAGGAGGAGCGGCGCTGTCACGTTGTCGGTGGCGTGTCAGGCCGTGCGGGGCTCGTCGGCGACGGCCACCGTTCCCCTAGGCGATCAGGAGACCAGCAGCCGTGCCCAGCATCCCGCAGCCAACCACGCCGTGTCACACCCCCGACCGACCCGCCGAACAGGTACTGCTCGGCGTGGACACGCACAAGGACGTCCACGCGGCGGCCCTCGTCACGGTCCTCGGCGCCACGCTGGACCGCCGCGACTTCCGCGCCACAGCCGCGGGCTACCGCCAACTCACCACCTGGGCACGCTCCTTCGGCACGCTTCGACGGGCCGGGGTGGAATGCACCGGCTCCTACGGCAAGGCACTGGCCCGCCACCTGAACGCCGAGGACATCGGTGACCGAGGTCAACCAGCCCGACAAGGCCGCCCGGCGCCGCCACGGCAAGACCCACGCGGTCGATGCCGAGGCCCACCTGATCAAACACTGCGCCCGACTCGACGACGGCCCTCCAGGCGCCGCCCGCCACACCCTGCAGCTGCTCGCCCGCCGCATCCAGCATCAGGGCGGTTGCAAGTTCCGGGGTCGTGCGAGCCGGTCGGTGTTGTGGCGGGTTGGGGTGGTTAGAGGAGCAGGCGCGGGCTTCGTGATCATTTGGGTGTCTACGCCCGTTGATCATGAGGTGGCCCGTGCCTGCTGCCATATCTTCTCCCGTCCCGGCTGTGCTTGTGAGGCTGGGTCCGCTGGACGCTGACCGGGTCGCTGATCTGCGCCCCTACTTCGATGCAGTGCCCGATCCGCGCTCACTGCGGGGCCGCTGGTACTCACTGACCGCGGTCCTGCTGGTGTGTGCCTGCGCGGTCGTCTCGGGAGCCAGGAGCATCGACGAGCTCGCCGAGTGGGGCCAGCGCGCCTCGGACACACTCCTGACAGTGATCGGTATCCGCCGTCACCTGCTCGGATGGCGGCGCGCCCCGTCGCCGGCCACGATCGGTCGCGTGCTGGGGGCTGTCGACGGCGATGTGCTGGACCGGGCGGTGGGCGCCTACCTGGCCGACCGGCACCGTGCTGCCACCGAGCCCACCCGGACACCACCCTCGGCGTCGGAGCGGCTGCGTGTGATCGCTGTCGACGGCAAAGCACTCAAGGGATCAGCCCGTCTCACCGCGAAGCGCCGACACCTGCTCTCCGCGGTCACACACGGCACCGTCGTCACCATCGCCCAGGTGGAGGTCGGCGCGAAGACGAACGAGACCACACACTTCCAACCGCTTCTGACACCGCTGGACCTGGCCGGCACCGTCGTCACCTTCGACGCCCTCCACTCGGTCCGAGCGAACATCACCTGGCTGGTCGAGACCAAGAAGGCCCACTACATCGCCGTGATCAAGACCAACCAGCCGACGGCTCACCGCCAGCTCGCATCCCTGCCGTGGCGGGACATCTCCATCCAGCACACCGCCTCCGCCACCGGGCACGGCAGGCGCGAGTCCCGCTCGGTCAAGACCTGCGCCGTCCCCGACCAACTCGGCGGGATCGCTTTTCCCCACGCCCGCCTGGCCATCCGCATCCACCGGCGCCGCAAGCAGACCGGCCAGCGCGAGACCCGGGAGAGCGTCTACGCCGTCACCAGCCTCGACGCCCACCAAGCCACCCCAGCCGACCTGGCCGCCGCAATCCGCGGGCACTGGGGCATCGAGAACTCCTCGCACCACACCAGGGACGTCACTTTCGCCGAGGACGCCTCCACCGTCCACACCCGAACCGCACCCCGCGCGATGGCAACTCTCCGCAACCTCGCCATCGGCGCCCTGAAAACCCTCGGCGCCGCCAACATCGCCAAGACCACCCGAGCCATCCGCCACGAACCGCAACGAGCACTCGGCATCCTGGGCATCACCCACGATCCGGACACCCACGGAACTTGATCAAGCCCTGATCCAGCATCTGACCGAGGAGATAGACGACCTGGTCAAACAGATAGCCCGGGCCGTGAAGGCCAGCCGTCCCGGCCTGCTCGACGTGCGTGGAATCGGCCCGGACAGCGCCGCCGCCCTGCTCATCACCGCCGGAGACAACCCCGAGCGCCTCACCAGCAAGGCCGCCTTCGCCGCTTTGTGCGGAGTCAGCCCCGTCGAACAGCCCTCCGGCAAGACCCAACGCCGCAGACTCAACCGCGGCGGCGACCGCCAAGCCAACGCCGCCCTCTACCGCGCCGCCCTCTCCCGCCTCCGCTGGGACCCACGCACCCAGCACTCCCTGCAACGACGCCTCACCGAAGGCAAGACACGCCGCGAGATCATCCGATGCCTCAAACGCTTCATCGCACGAGAGATCTACCGACACCTCATCCCCACCACGAAGCCCACCGAACCGGCAACCCCCGCCCCAACCGCCTGACATCCAAAGGGGCATCAGCACCCTGCTCACGCCAAGCGTGATACTCGCCCAGCGGGGCGTCGTCCTTCGGCTTCCTCGGCGGGGCGCTGACCTGGTCGAGGAACTCGTTCGACAGTCCGCGGTAGCCCTCCTCGACCTCGGCCTTCACTTTCGGGTGCTGGCGGAACTGCTCGGCGATGCCTTCGGTGCGCACGGCGGTCTGGTCGTGCATCCGGCCGGGCCGGACCGCGCTGTAAAGGCTTTGTACGTCTCGTCCTGCTCACTGACGTCCGGTGGCATCCAGAAGATCAGCAGCAGGGCGTTCCTTCGCGTGCCCTCTGGGCTCCATGCGGGCCGTCTTCCGGGTCGCGCCTGGCGATCAGGCGGTACGCGTTCGCCAGCCGCAGCCGGCCGGTGAGCGGCCCCGCGACCAGCCGGTCCACCAACGTCGCCGCCAGCAGCAGCGGCACCCCGGCGAGCAGCACCACGGTACGCAGCGCCCTGCTCCAGGCCCCGGGTGGCGAGGCCAGCCAGGGCGAATCCTCCCGCGGGGCGACCGTGTCCAGCGCGACCCACGCGGCGGCCACCAGGTCGACCGCGTCGTGCGCCTCGGCGTGCTCCTCGGCCAGGACCGTGAAGCCGGTCTCGGTCAGCCTGCGGCGCAGGTTGGCCGCCGGCACGAGGTGCAGGTGCTGTGGCTGGAGCCAGGGCAGCCACCAGCGGCCCAGGAGCTGCGCGTACCGGCTCTCGGGATCCGGTACGTCGATGACCAGCAGTCCACCCGGTCTCAGGACGGTGCGGGCGGCCTCCAGTTCGCGCTGGGGTGCCGTGCAGTGCTCCAGGTAGTGGAACATGCTCACCACGTCGTACGAACCGGGCATCCGCTCGGCCAGATCGGGGAACGCCCCCCGGTGGCCCCGGCGCACCCGGCCGGCCCGTTGGGCGATCTCCGCGCCGTCGGAGCGGTCCAGGCCGTCGAAGGCCACCGCCGGCAGGACGTCGCGGGCGCTCTCGCAGAAGTGGCCGTGGCCGGTGCCGACGTCCAGCCACTCGGCGGCTCCCGCGAGGTGCGGCCGTACCGACTGCGCCCGAGAGCGGTAGGAAGCCGTGCGGCCGCCGAACACGCCGCCGAGCCGCTCCTCGCCGAGACCGTCGTAGAAGTCGCGGTAGTAGAAGGCGAGCCCGCGCTCGTTCAGCCGGGGGTTCTGGAAGAGGTGCCCGCAGTCGTGGCAGCGGTCGAGGACGAAGACGCCGGGCTTGTGCTGGAACAGGTCGGTGGTGTGCAGGTGCCCGCCGAGCCGGGACGATCCGCACCAGGGGCACCGGTGGACGCGCGGGGCGAAGAAGACGGCCGTGCCGTGGGCCAGTTCCTCCTGGTAGGCGGTGCGCAGAGCGGCCACCCGGAGCGTACGGGCTTTGCGGGATCCGGAGCTCACGTCTCGTCCTTCCGGCCGTCGGCCAGTCGTTCCAGGTGGGTCGCGGCTGCCGGGGCGCCGCCGGAACGGCGGAAGGCGTGCGCGATCGTTCGGGCCGCCGCCCGGGGGCGGGGGTCGTCCAGGACGGTGTCGACGGCCGCGCCGATCGTGTCCGCGCCGGCCCGTCCGAAGCGGATCCGTACGGCTGCCCCGGCGCCGGCCACCTGCGCGGCGACGACCGGCTGGTCGTCGCGGATGGGTGCGACGACCAAGGGGACCCCGTGCCAAAGTGCCTCGCACACGGTGTTGTGCCCTCCGTGGCAGACGACGGCCTTGGCGCGTGCCAGAAGCTCCAGCTGGGGTACCACCGGCAGGGCGATGACGTCCCCCGCCCCGTGCCCCGTGCCGAGTGTGCCCTCAGGGTCGACGATGACGGCTTGCACCCGGTCGGCCCTGGCCCGCAGCGCCTGGGCGGCCCGGTTCAGGAAGCGCGCCCCCACATCGGTGTTGGCCGTGCCCAGGGTGACCAGAACCAGCGCGCGTCGTGGGTCGAGCCGCTCCCAGGGGAAGGGGGTGCTGAGGGGGCGGGCTGTCAGGGACGGCCCGACCCAGCGCACCCGGTCGCCGCCCCGCACGGCCGGGCCCGCGAGCTCCGGCGTGCTGAAGGCGAGGACGAGGTGCGGGGAGAAGCGCGGGTCGCCGCTTGCCGCCGGATCACCGATCCGGGCTCGCAGGTCACGCAGCAGTGTCTCGTTCCAGGCGGCGACCCGGGGCATCGACGCCAGGGCGTCCGTGAGCTCGGCCGAGGTCGTCGCGGAGGTGGCCCACGTGAGCCTGAGGTCCTCGGCGACGAGGGCGCCGGCCAGCGCCTGTTGATCGGCTACGACCACGTCCGGCCGGACGGCTTCGGCCGCCTGCCTCACGCCGGGTGCCATCGCCTCGGCGAGTGGGACGAGGAAACGTTCCCACAGGAACCGCAGAGCCTCCGGCCCGCGAATATCGGCGGGCCGGGCGGCATCCGGCTCCATTCCCGGGTTCCGCCCCGCCCCGGGCAGGGGGCACGGGTGGACGGTCGCGTCCGGCCCCGCGAGACGGCGTACGAGTGCGGGATCGCCCGCCCAGGCCACCTGGTGACCCCGGGCGGCGAGCACGGCGGCGACCCCCACGGCCGGGTTGATGTGTCCGACCAGCGGCGGAACCACGAAGAGGAATCGGCTCACCGGGCACGCGCCCGGGCACCCACGGACGGCCGGGAGTGCCGGCCGACCCAGTCGAGGACGAGATCGCGCACCCTCTGGGGAGCCTCCACCAGGACCGAGTGCCGGTGGCCCGGCAGCAGTTCGGTCACGCAGTGCGGCAGCAGTGAGCGCATGGCGGGGGCCTGAGCGGCCAGGTCGGAGTCGGCGCCGTAGAGGGCGAGGACCGGGCTGTGGATCGCACGGATGTCGTCGTCGTCCAGTACCGCGCTCCCCGGGATGTCACGGGCGAGGGTGGTGTCCCGAACGAGCCTCCCGGCGGACTTCGCCAGCCGGGCGGTATGGCCGCCGTGGTGGGCGGCGATCCAGTCCAGTGCGGCGTCCTCGTTCACACTCATCTCGTGGCGGACGCGTTCCAGCAGCCCGGAGAGCTTGGCCGCCCAGGCCGCGGTCGCCGGTTCCGACTCGATCACCACCATGCTGGCCACCCGCTCCGGCCTGCGCAGTGCGTGACCGAATGCCACGGTCCCGCCGTAGGAGTTGCCCACCAAGTGCACCGGGGTGCGGATGTGGAGCCGGTCCAAGAGGGTGTCCAGGTCGTCGACGAACGCTCCGAGCGTGTAGCCCCGCCGCGGCTGCCCGCTGCGGCCGTGGCCCCGGTGGTCGTACATGACCACGTCCAGGCCGGCCGCCGCGAAGGCAGGGGCGACGGTGAAGTAGTAACTGGCCAGGCTGTCGGTGAGGAGGCCGTGGAGGAGCACAACGACGGGCGCCGGAGAGGCTCCGGTGCCAGCGGGGCAGGCGGCCAGACGCTGGACGTGCAGCCGGACCTCGCCGGTGTCTACGATCGTCATGCCTCAGTCCCGTCCCGCGGCCTTCAGGCACACGCTGACGTGTTCGACGAGCCTGCCCACGCTGAGGTCGATGATCTCCTCCAGCTCCATGGAAGCCACGAACTCGGCGAAATTCACCGAGCGGCCGTAGCGGTCTTCCAGCAGGCCGGCGAGCATCACCAGGTCGATGCTCTCCAGTTCGAGGTCCCGGCCGAACCGGGTTTCCTTCGTGATCTCGGTTTCGTCGAGCCCGTACTCACCCATGACCTCTTCGATCATGGCGGTCAGATCGGTGAGGATCGCTGCCTCGTCGGCGCGCGCGGAGCCAACGGGTGTGGGGCCGTTGGGCCGGGTGGTGGTCACGTCTGGTCCCTTTCGTCTCTGTTGGGGCCCGCCCCGGGGTCTTCCGGTTCCGGGCCGGTGGTCCATGCCACGACGTAGGCGCGGGGCGGCAGTCCGGGCGGGTTGTCGACCCGCCCGCACCGCACCCGGTACGTGCGGGCCGGCGTGTTCGGGCCGCCGGGCGTGTCGGATGTGCCGGGTGGGTGCACGGCTACGGTCAGCCAGTCCGCCCACGCCCGGGTCACTTCGAAATCGCGCGGCCTGCCGGCGAACCCGGTGCCCTCGGCCTTGGCGGCGGCCTCCTTCGCCGCCCAGAAGCGGGTGAACCAGAGCGCGGGTGTTCCCTCGCCCGATGCCTGCCGGGCGGCCAGCAGTTCCCGTTCGGCTGCCGTGAGCGCGGTGGCTACGGTAGCCTCGGCAGGCTCGCTGATCTCCTCGATGTCGATGCCCGGACCGGTACCGGGGGCCCCGTTCGCGTGAGGCGGCCGGTGACGGGCCACGGCGACGGCGGCTTCGGCGCGGTGGGCGATCGACACTTCCAGGGGCGGAAGCTCCCGGCCGTGGCGCCCGGTGACATGGGGTCGGCCCGATCCGTCGTTGCGGATGATGAGCTCGGCCGGGTAGACGGGGCCTTCGCCGCCTTCCCAGAGCAGGCGGCGTACAGCGTCCTTGGCCGCGATCCGGCCGAGCAGCCACTGGCGTCGGCCCCGGGGCGGCCGTTCGGCGTATGCGGTGCGTTCGGGTCCGCCCAGCGCGTTGCGCATGATCAGCTCGCGAGAGGCGAGGTCGGGCCAGCGCTCGTACACCAGGGACCAGCCACCGGGGCGGGCGGCGGAAAGGGTGTTGCGGTCCGGGAACCGCTCGACGGGCCGGGTGTGGGGGTCGTTGTCGAAGCGACGGTCCTGCCAGCCGCTGAGCTGTGCCCACACGCGGCCGGAGACGGTGAGTACCGCGTCCGCCTCGAGCACGGTGTCGGTGAGGGACACGATCCGGATGGTGCACTCCACCAGGGTGCCGGGGGCCGGGTGCGGCCCGTAGAAGCGCATGTGCCGCATCCGCACCGGGAAGACCACGGTGCGGACGTCGTGCGTGGCCATGATCCAGTAGCCGAGTACCTGGCCTACGTTGTCCAGCAGGGCGCCCGGCGCGGTCGGGGTGGTCAGCGTGGCGCGCACGTGCCTGGCTCCGATCGCGGACAACCGGGTCATGCCCTGGTACGCGGGGCCGTGGAACATCCACCGCTCACGGTAGATCTGCTCTGCGGTGTGCTCGGGTACGTGCTCGGAGGCGGAATCGGGGGGCTCCGGTGCGGGAGGCGCCTGGGGGTAGCGGTCCGCGAGCTCCACCACCGCGCGGGCGTCGGAGCCGAACGACACCGAGAGCCGGTCGGGCCCTTGCGGGGTCACGACGACGGCTACTTCTACGGGGTGGGCGGCGGTGAGCCACCGGTCGAAGCACGCGTCGTGCACCGCGACGGCCACGCGGCCCTGTGCTGAACGTTCGGCCGCCGCCATCAGGTGCGCCACGATGGTGGTGGCGGGCACCACGGGCCACCGGTCGGCGACGTCCGGCCATCCGGGGCGCTGTGGGAAGAAGCAGTGGTCGAGCAGGTACGGCATCCGGTCCACGTCGACCCGTACGCTCTCGTGCCGGGGGCCGGGGGGGCCGGGGGGGCCGTCGCCGTTCGGCGCCTTCGCCGGCCCCGCGGACCCGGCACGGTACGGTGCCGACTGTCCCGCGCCGGCCTGCCGTCCCGCGCCGGTCCGCCGGGGCGTGCCCGCCGCGGCGATCAGGGTCGCTGCCGTCTCCGCGGTCTCGCGCAGCAAGGCCGTTAGTTCGGCCGCCACGGGTGACGCGGACGTGGCCGTCCCGAGGGCCGCAGCCGGATCGCGGGACAGCACGGTCACGAGTGCGGGGTCCGGCGGCAGGTGCACCAGCGCACTGCCCAGGTCGAGCCGGACGCGCTGTCGGGCGCCGTCCGGGGCCGGTGAGGGCGCGGGCCCGGACGATGGGCAGGGAGCGACGCCCGATTCGGGCGCGTCCAGAACGTGGGGATCGGTTTCCGCACCGACGGTCCACAAGGCGGTGGTCACCCGCCGGAGCTGTGCCAGGCCGCTGCGGTGAGGGGAGTTCGCGGCCACGACCAGGTGGTCGCGTCCGGCGAGGGTGTCACCGACGAGGGAGCCGAGCTGGCCCGGGCCGGCCTGGACGAAAGCACGGACACCGGCCTCGTACAGGGCCTCGGTCAGGGCGCGGAAGCGGACCGGTTCGAGGAGGTGGCGGACGAACAGGGCGCGGATCGCGGCCGGGTCTGCCGGGAAGGGTGCCGCCGTGGTACCCGACCAGACGGGGACGTGCGGGGTCCTGATCCGCATCCTGGCGGAGGCTTCCCTGAAGGGCCCCAGGCACGGTTCGAGCATCGGGGTATGGAATCCGGACCTGAAGGGCAGGACGCGCACGAGGACGCCCTCGGCGCGCAGCTCGGCCGCGAACGCTTCCACGGCCTTCGGCGGCCCGCACACCATCGACTGGTTCGGGGCGTTGTCGTGGGACAGCACGACGGATGGCCGGCCGCCGCCCGCGAGAGCCCGGGTGACCCGGTCCGCGTGGGCCCCCACGGCGGCGTACGCGAGGTCCGCCGCCCGTACGGTCTCCGGGTCCAGAGTGGTCATGAGGGCGTCGACGTCCTCCTCCTCGTACAGCCCGCCGGCGGCCATCGCGGTCCATTCGCCGACGCTGTGCCCGGCGACGGCGTCGGGGACGACGCCGACGCGGCGCAGGGCCGTGTCGAGCAGCCGTCCGACGGCGACGACACCGAGCCCGTGCCGGCCGAGGCCGCCGCCGGGCGCCCGTACCCGGCCGTCGGCGTCGGGCGCCGCGAGTGGTGGTCGGGGCAGCGCGAAGTGGTCGGCCACGTCGTCGATCCGGGGCACGAACTCCCCCTCCAGACCGGGGAAGAGGAAGGCGGTACGGCCCCCTTGCTCGCCGAGGAGCGGGCGGGGGGCGAACCAGACATCGTTTCGCCCGTGCCACGCCTGGGCCTGGGCGACGACGCGCCGGGCCAGTGCGAGCCGCTGCGGCGTGGGACCGACGATGCCCAGCCTCGCGGGCCCGCCGGCAACAGCGCCACGCGTGGTCCGTGGATCGGGGGCGTCCAACAGCGCGCCGAGCGCCTCGGGCGTCGCCGCGCTCAGCAGCAGCACCCGTTCCCTCTCGTTGACGGTGGCCCGGTGGGTGGTCGGGGCGGTGGGGGATGCCGATGCGGCTGCGGGGCTGCCCGAGGCGGAGGGTGCCTGTTCGAGCACGACGTGCGCGTTGATGCCGCCGAATCCGAAGGCGTTCACGGCGGCCCGGCGCGGCCGGCCCGGCCCGGTGACCCATGGGGCGGCTTGCGTCAGGGGGCGAAACCGTGTGGCGGCCAGCGCCGGGTGCGGGTCTTCGCAGTGCAGGGTGGGCAACAGCGTGCCGTGGTGGACGGCGAGGGCTGCCTTGACCAGTCCCGCGATGCCCGCCGCCGGCATCGCGTGTCCGATCATGGACTTCACCGAGCCGATCACCGGCAGGCCGTCCGGGGCCGTCCCCCTGGGCCGCGGCACTCCGAACACCTCCCGGAGTGTGGCGAGTTCGGCGGCGTCACCGGCCGGAGTGCCGGTTCCGTGGGCCTCCAGCAGGCCGAGTGAGCCGGGATCGGCAGGATCGAGGCCAGCGGCCCGCCAGGCCGCCCGGACCGCCCGTGTCTGCCCCGCGGGGTCGGGATTGACCAGCCCCGAGGTGCGGCCGTCGCTGCTGACACCAGTGCCCCGGATCACGGCGTAGACGCGGTCGCCGTCGCGCTCGGCGTCGGCCAGGCGCTTGAGGACGACCACGCCGGTGCCCTCGCCGATGAGGATGCCGTCCGCGTTCCGGTGGAAGGGCCGGATGCGCTCGCTCGGGGAAAGCGCGCGCAGCTGCGAGAACACGCTCCACAGTGTGATGTCGTGGCAGTGGTGCACGCCCCCGGCCAGCATCACGTCACAGCGTCCGGAAGCGAGCGCGGCCACCGCTTGGTCCACGGCGAGCAGTGATGAGGCGCACGCGGCGTCGACTGTATAGGCCGGGCCACGCAGATCGAGCCGATTGGCGACCCGGGACGCGGCAAGGTTGGGTACCAGGCCGATGGCGTCTTCGGGCCGGCTCGCTCCGAGACGGTCGGTGAACGCCGCCCGTACGTGTTCGAGCTGCTCGGCGTTCAGGCCTGGCACGAGGTCGCCGAGGGTGCGTACGAGCTGCCGTGCCGTGCGGACGCGCTGGTCGAGCCGGACCAGACCCGGCGTGAGATAGCCGCCCCTGCCGAGCACGATCCCGACTCGGTCGCGGTCGGGCAGCCGCTCCGTGCCGCCGGCGTCCGTGAGGGCGCTCGCGGCCACGTGCAGCGCGATCAGCTGGTCCGGTTCGGTGCCGGGCACCGAGTGCGGCATGATGCCGAACCGGGTGACGTCGACCTCCGCGACGGCGTCGACGAAGCCGCCGCGCCGGCAGTACACCCGGTCGGCCACGGCCGGTTCCGAAGCGCTGCCGGGGTGGTAGTACTCGCTGTCCCAACGTCCCGGGGGCACCTCGCTGATCACGTCGACGCCGGTGCTGAGGTTGTGCCAGTACGTCTCCAAGTCGGGTGCGCCGGGCAGGAGCACGGCCATGCCCGTGATGGCGACGGGGGCGTGGGCCGCCCCCCCGTGAGCGGGGAGGGTCATCTCACCACTCCGAGGCGGTGTGGACGACGGAGCGGACCGTCTCGTCGCCCCAGGCGAGTTCCCGCAGGAGGGCCTGGGCACCTTCCTCGGGATCGATGAGCGTGATCCCCTGCCGCTTGTAGTGGCGGGCCAGCTCGGGGCCGACCATGCCGGTGTGGTCCTGGGACGGTGCCCACGGGCCCCAGTGGATGGTCAGCGTGCGGCACCCGGTCCGTGCGGCCCAAGCGGCACCGAGCGCATCCAGGGCGTCGTTGGCCGCCGCGTAGTCGGCCTGGCCCCGGTTGCCCATTACGGCGGCGACGCTGCCGAACAGAACGGTGAAGGAGGGCGGCCGGGGCAGTTGTTCCAGGGCAGCTAGCAGTGCCGCGGCGCTGTCGGTCTTGGTGCCGTAGACCTGCCCGAACGACGCCGCGGTCTTCTCCTCCATCAGCCGGTCCTCGATGATCCCGGCGGCGTGGATCGCCCCGTCGATGCGGCCGTACTCCGAGTGGATTTCCTTGACCACCTGGAGCACGGACTGCGCCTCCCGGCAGTCCACGCTGCGGTAGCGCGCGCGGCTGCCCGCGGCCCGCAGCGCGTCCAAGGTCGCGGTCACCTCGCGGCGGGCGAGGACCAGGTCCGCGGCGCGGTCGATCTCGGCGGGGGTGCCGTACCGGCCGGCGGCCGCGAGCACGGCCCGCAGGGCCGTCCGGTCAAGGGCGTCGGCCGTCTCCGGGTCCTCGGGCCCGTCCGGCGCCGGTGTGCGCCCGAGGAGTTCGATCCGGCAGCGGGAGGCGGCGGCCAGAGCGCCCACGCAATGCGCGGTGATGCCGCGGGCACCGCCGACGACGATCACGACGCTATCCCGGTCCAGGCCCAGGGCCGCTGCCTCCGCGGTGCCCCCGCCCGACGGCCCCGCTCCCGTGGTGCCGAGGGTCCCGAGCGGCGCTGCGGTCAGCTCGGGCGCGAATCTGCCGGCCGGGGTGCGCAGGACGACGGGCACGGCGTCGCCCTCGATGAGTTCGGCCACCAGCGCGTCCGCCAGGCGGGCGGGCGACATGTCCGTCCCCAGTTCCAGCCCGACGCAGCGTACGTCCACGGCCGGGTACTCCCGGGCCGCGGTCCGCGTCAGCCCGTCCATGCCGGCGGCCCGGACTCCGGCTGCTGTGCGGGCCAGGAGCAGTTGTCGAGGTCCGCGCCGCAAGGCATCCCGTACGAGCGGGAATCCGGCAGGCAGGAAGGCGGGCCCGTCTTCCCCGAGCGCCGTGAGGACGATGATGCCGTCCAGAGGTCCGTCCGCCTCGAGCGGAGCGTGTTCGGCGCCGAGGAAGACCGGCTCGGCACCGAGCCGGGTCAGCCGGTCGGAGAGTTCCGCCGCGACGCCGCACAGGGCGCCGGTGCCGTCGCCGATCAGGGCGTACCGCGCTCCGGAGAGCGCGGCCGGTCCGGGCTCGGACTCCGGCGCGGGGAGGGGCACGTGCAGCATCTGAAGGCGGCGGGGGGCGGCGACGAGGAGGCCGTCCACCGGAGCCCCGTCGGGTACGCGGGCCGGTACGGTCGCCGCTGCGGCCGCGGCCTCGTGCGCCGGGGTGGCTGCTGCGCCGCCGGAGGAGTCGTCGGGGCCGCCGGAGGGGCCGCCGGCGCGGGTGAACATCCAGTGCGCGATCGCCCGGGCGGTCCGGGCACGGGTGAGCTCCTCCAGCTCCGCGTCGTCCAGGGCGAGTGGGGCGGAGCCGGCGGAGGCACCGAGGCGCCGTGCCAGCTCACCGGCGATCTCGGCGCGCTTGATGGAGTCGACGCTGAGGTCGGCCTCCAGGTCGAGGCCGGGTTCGACCATGTCCAGGGGGTAGCC
Organism: Streptomyces sp. NBC_01264; assembly: GCF_026340675.1. Taxonomy (NCBI): domain Bacteria; kingdom Bacillati; phylum Actinomycetota; class Actinomycetes; order Kitasatosporales; family Streptomycetaceae; genus Streptomyces; species Streptomyces sp. NBC_01264. The sequence goes on along the minus strand of NZ_JAPEOX010000006.1, from coordinate 75,961 downwards.
GGTGCGCTCGCTGATGAGCTCCAGAACCGTGCGCAGCACCCCCTCCTCGGTGAGGGCCCCGGCGCCGGCCCCGTCGGGTTGGGCCGCGTCGGGTTCGGCCGTGGCCGCCGGCGGGGTGCCGTGCGGCAGGAAGGGACCGGTTGCTGCGGGCGCGTCCTGGGCCGGCGTGGCGGCCGGGAGCCTAGGCAGACTTTCCGGTTCCCGTAGCGGCGTCGTCCCTCCCGCCAGGGTGGTCCTCTCCGGGGCGGTGCCGAAGAAGGCGAGGAGAACCTCGCGCTGCGCGGCGATCATGTCCCGGCTGGTCCGGAGGAACTCGGCGACGAGGGCATCTGCCGCACCGGCCGACGTCTGATCGGGATGCGCTGTCACGGGGGTCTCCACGACTCTTCGGGCCGGCGCGAGGGCGCCGGGGAGCGGTTCGCCGGAGGCGGCGCGGACGAGGTGTCCGTCCACGGTCCAGCCGGGTGGGCGCGGTGCGGGTGTCCGGTCGATGTCGACGGCGTCGCGGCCGCGGAACATCCAGTCCGTGACCACGGGCAGTCCGGCGGCGGAGAGCCGGGCAAGTGCGTCCAGGAAGCCCGGGAGCCCGCTGTCGGCCCGCGGCTCGCAGACGACGACACGGTGGGGACGTCCGGACAGGATGTCCGCGACGAGCCGGGTCAGGACCCGGCCGGGTCCCACTTCGACGAAAGTACGCGCACCGGCCTCGTACATCGCCTCGATCTGCGCCACGAAGCGCACCGGGGACCCGATCTGGGCAGCGAGTTCATCGCGGACGGCGTCGGGCTCAGGCTCGTAGGGGCGAGCAGTGCGGTTCGCCCAGACCGGGAACTCCGGTGCGTGCAGCGTGTGCTGTTCGAGAGTCCGCCGGAAGACGGGACCGGCGGCGGCGAGCAGCGGGCTGTGGAAGGCGCAGGCGACCTGGAGCCGCTTCGCCCCGAGACCGGCGTCGCGTAGCTGCAGCAGGGCCGCTTCGATGGCGGCGGTCGGACCGGAGAGGACACTCTGACGAGGGGCGTTGTGGTTGGCGATGATCAGGCCCTGCGGCAGCTTCCGGCCGAGGGCCTGCTCGAGTTCCTCGGGCGTGGCGGCGACCGCGGCCATCGCGCCCGGATCGTGCCCGGCGGCGTCGAGGACGGCCGTCGCACGCGCGGCGCTCAGTGCGGGCAGGGTGTCGGGGTCGATGACGCCCGCGGCGCATAGGGCGACCAGCTCGCCGTAGCTGTGTCCCGCGGCCAGGTCGGGGCGGACACCGGCGCGGGTGAGGAGGTCGTAGGCGGCGAGTTCGACGATCCCCAGTGCCGGCTGGGCCGCTCTGGTGTCGGTCAGGGCCTGCCGGGCGCGCTCCCGTGCGGCATCATCGAACGCCGCGGGCGGGTAGAGGGCGCCGGGAATGTGGGCGCCTCCCCCCGTGTCCAGCAGCCGGCTCAGTTCCGGGAAGGCGGTGAGCAGGTGCGCGGACATCCCCGGGCGCTGGCTGCCCTGCCCGGGGAACAGGAACGCCGTGAGGCCGCGGTCGCCGCTGCCCCCCTCCGCGAGGTGGACAACGGGTGGCGCGGCACCTGGCGGCCCCGCAGCGGGGCCGGCCGTGGGTGGGTCCTGGGCGGCGCCGCCGACGTCGACGGCGCCGAGGGCGTCGATCGTGTGCCTGAGCCGCAGGCACAGGTCGGCCGGACTGTCCGCGACGAAGGCGGCGCGTACGGTGCCCTGCGCCCGGCCCGCGCGGTGGGAGGCCGTGGCGGCCAGGTCGCGCAGCCGCCACGGGGCGGTCCCCGCCTCGGCCGCGGCAGCCAGGTCGAACAGGTCGGCGGCGGCTCGGCGGGCCGCCTCGCGAGTGGCTCCCCGTACGGTGAACAGCTCCGACGGCCAGGCGTTCCGTGCGTGGACCGGCGGCGGCCCGTCGCCGCCGTGCGCCGCGAGGACGACGTGGAAGTTGGTGCCGCCGAAGCCGAACGCGCTCACGCCTCCGAAGCGCCGTTCGGGCGGGGCCGGCCACGGCATCGCCTCCCGGTGGAAGACGAACGGGCTCTCGCCTTCCTTCCACGCGGAGAGCGGCCGCCGCAGGTGCAGCGTGGGCGGCCGTATGCCGGTGTGGAGAGCGAGTGCGGTCTTGATGAGTCCGGCCAGCCCCGCGGCGCACTTGGTGTGCCCGATCTGCGACTTCACCGAGCCCAGGACGCACGCGCCGCTCTGGGCGCCCGCCCGGGCGAACACCTCGGTCAGGACGCCCAGTTCGGTACGGTCGCCCACGACCGTACCGGTACCGTGCGCCTCCAGGAGAGCGACCTGCGCGGGTGACACCCCGGCCTTGTGATAGGCGCGTTCGAGAGCGGCGCGCTGGCCCTCCGGTCGCGGCGCGGTCAGCCCGAGGGAGCGGCCGTCACTGGAACTGCCGACCCCCTTGATGACGCCGTACACGCGGTCTCCGTCGCGTTCGGCGTCCGCGAGGCGCTTGAGGACGACGCAGGCGACGCCCTCCCCGAGGACGATCCCGTCGGCGGCGTCGTCGAAGGGCCTGGACCGACCGGTGGGCGAGAGCGCGTGCACGGAGGTGAACAGGGCGTAGTCGGTGATGCTGTTGTGCAGGTCGACGCCCCCGCACAGCATCACGTCGCTGGAGCCGAGCCGCAGTTCCTTGCAAGCGACGTCGACGGCGGCAAGGGAGGACGCACAGGCGGCGTCGACGGTGAAGTTGGGGCCGCGCAGGTCGAGGCGGTTGGCCACCCGCCCGGAGATGACGTTGGCGAGCATGCCGGGGAAGGTGTCCTCGGTCAGCCGCGGGAGCTGTTCCTCCAGCTCGGCGGGGACGTGTCCGTAGTAGGACGGGAGCACCGCTCGAAGGGTCGTGGCGTTGGACAGGTCGCTGCCCGCCTCGGCACCGAAGACGACACCCGCCCGCGCACGGTCGAAGACCCGGCCGTCCTCCCCGTACCCGGCGTCCTCCAGGGCGCGCCGGGCCGCTTCGAGGGCGAGGAGCTGTACGGGCTCGATGCCTCCCAGCGAGGTCGGCGGGATTCCGTACCGCAGCGGGTCGAAGGGGATCCGGGGCAGGAAGCCGCCCCACTTCGAGGCGCTGACGGCGCCCGGCTCCGGGGAGTAGTGCACGGTGGGGTCCCAGCGCTCCGGCGGCACTTCGGTGACGGCATCGTGGCCGTCGAGAACGAGCGCCCAGAAGGCGGACAGGTCCGGTGCCTGGGGGAACATGCAGGCCATGCCCACGATCGCCACGTCCAGTGGTGCGGGTGGGGGCTCGTGGGCCGCGGCGCCCGCGGCCCGGCCCGTACCGGGAGCGAGGCCGCCGCGGAGGGCGGCGGTGCGCCGGTCGAGGTGTTCGGCGGCCCCGTCGGTGACGGAGGCGTGCAGTGCGGCGATGGTGGTGGTGGCGGTGCGCAGTACCGCCACTTCTCCCGCCATGAACATCCCTTCGGCGTACTGGCGGGACTCGTCCACGGGCGCGAGGTCTCCGGCGGCCGTGCGTTCGACGCCCTTGCTGGCGATGCGCAGTCGGCCGACGTTGAGGCGTTCCAGACGCTCCCACATCTCACGTCCGGCGACGCCCTCGGCGCGCAGCCCCTCCTCCACGTCGCGGAAACCGTCACTGAACGGGCTGGGGACGCAGCGGGTGGCGTGCCCGGGGGCGGTGCGCAGCAGCGCGGTCCGCTCGGCGGCGAGGACTTGGCGCTGGAACAGGGGCCTGACCGCGCCGCACGCGACGGCTTCCTCGGTGAACAGATAGGCCGTGCCCATCAGGACGCCCACCGCGCAGCCGCGGGCGGCAAGCGGGGCGGCGAGGGCGGCGACCATGGCCGCGGATCGGGCGTCGTGGATTCCGCCGGCGAGGAACACCTCGACTCCGGCCGCACTGCCCGGGTTCGGATTCTGGTCCATCCAGTCGCCGATAACGGCCAGTTGGGCCTCCCAGAGCGGAAAGCTGTTGCGCGGTCCCACATGGCCGCCGCATTCGGCACCCTCGAAGACGAATCGCAGGGCCCCCGCCTCCAGGTACTGGCGCAGAAGTCCCGGCGAGGGTACGTGCAGGAACGTCTTGATGCCGTCTGCTTCCAGTGCCCGTGCCTGCGAGGGGCGCCCCCCGGCAATGATCACGTGTGTGGGCCGGTGGGCGCGTACGGCCGCCAGCTGGGCGGCGCGGGTCTCTTCCGGCGCGAACCCGAGCACGCCGACGCCCCAGGGACGCCCGGCCAGCGCGGCTCCTGCCTCGGCCAGCAGGGCATGGGCCTGCTCACGGCCGGCGAGTGCCAGGGCCAGGAAAGGCAGGCCCCCGCCGTCGGCCACGGCCTGGGCGAAGTCCGTGCCGTCGCTGACGCGGGTCATGGGACCTTGGGCGATCGGCAGGTGGGTGCCCAGGGCGCGGCTCATGGGCGATCCCGGAAGCAGGACGTCCGCGACGCCGTCACCCTCGACGGCGGCCAGCACCGCGTCGGTGACGGCGCGGACGGCTCCCGCGGCGTCGCGGAAGCTGTCGGCGAAGCGGGCCGCGAGGAAACCGTCCTGGCCCACCGGCAGCAGGTGCCCCTCCACGCCCCGGCCGCCGAGCAGGGCCGCCACCCGCTCCGGGTCGTCGGGCACTCCGTCCGCGGGCGCCGTACCCGGAGACCGGTGGTGCAGGAACCGGTGACCGGCCAGGACAGTGGTCTCGGAGCCGTCCATTGCGCGCAGGATGGACGCGACGGATGCGGGAACCCCGGATTCGGCCAGGAGCGCGAGCTGGGTGTCGAGCACCACTCCTGCGGCCCCGCCCACCACGGCGGCGGCGGCCGTGCCCGGCGCCATGCCCCCACAGGCCCAAACCGGCGGACCTTCGGGGCCGACCGCATCGAGAAGCTGCTGGAGCAAGGTGATCGTGCCGAGGTCGCCGATCCGTCCACCGCACTCGCTGCCGCGGGCGATGAGACCGTGGGCACCTGCGTCCAGGGCGGCCCGGGCCTCGTCCACGCAGGTCACCTCGGCCAGGACGCGCACGCCGCGGGGCAGTTCACCGGGCCGCCAGGCGGCTCCGGCGCCGAGCACCACGGTGTGCGGGAACCTGCCGTCGCGGATGAGGTCGTCGACGGGTAATCGACACCGCGGCCCGACCCGGACTCCATGGCGGCCGGGGAGCCACCTGCGCAGGTCGCCCCAAGCCGCCCGGGCCCTCCGGCCCCCGGCTCCGAGGTCGAGCACACCGAGCCCCCCGCCGCGCGTGACGGCGGCCGCGAGCCGTGCATCGGGCTCGCCGAAAGGAGTCAATCCGATGACCAGGTCCAGGACGTGCTCGGCCGACGTCATAATTCTCCGAGTGCTCGATGCATTATCCGAGGGGGATTTACGTCATTCGAAATTTCCGAAGGAAGACATGGGGCTACGCAGGATCGAAACAGGAATTCAGGCGTTCGGTGGACGTGGCGAAGCTAGTGGCAAATTACTGAAGGGTCAACGCTGCGGCGCTGATCATTCGCAACGGCCCATCGGAGCCGAAACGCTACCGAAGGATGGTGCGTTGCGGAACCAGATGCCCCTCGTGCGATGCCGGGCGAAGAATCAAAGGCGTGAATTGAACGGGTATCCGGTGTGCGTCGCCGTCGAAAGTACTGGTCAGTAGAGTATTTGTCCGGCGCGGTGGAACCCGATCCCCGGGAGCCGTGTCCGGTTTACGTCGCGCGGCGGTCGAAGCCGGCGGCAACGGTGTCGCCCCCGGCCCGGAACCGGCGTAACAGGGTCGCCGCATGCCTGGACTTCCACCGCGGAACGTGCTGGCATGTACACGCCTAGAGGCATTCATTCCGCTTGTCGGGCCCCGCACCGCCCGCTCCCATCCCCTGGAAGGTGAGCATGAGGTCAACCGCCACGCGCCCACGATTACCGATCGTCCTCGCCCTCGCCCTTACGGCAGTCAGTGTCGCGGCCACGTCGGCCACGTCGGCGTCCACTGCCGAGACGCCCGTGGACTTCGCCTGCCAGGCAAAGCCGCCGATCGTCGGACCGCAGGCCTTTGCCATCCCTGCCGGCGTGACCGCAACCGCTCCTGACGCAGCCGCGGCGGGCAGCACTTTCCCGGTGTCGCTGGCCACCGCCCCGATCACCGTGCCGGGAGGGGTCAACGGTTACACCGTACGGTCCATCAGCAACCTGAAGCTGAGCATGCCGATCCCGGCCAATGCAGTGCTGACCGGGAAGTCCTTGTCAGGCGGTTCCGGACTGGGATCGGGCGTCCCAAGTCTCACGACCAGCGGCAGCACCCTGCTCCTGACAGTGCCCGGGCCGATCGGCGGCGGCCAGACCTTCACCCTGCCCGTCGTCCACCTGGACTTGACGGCGGGGGAAAAGGGCACCACCGTCAGTACCCAACTCGCCGGGAGCAGCTACTCGAACCCGGGCCTGACCTTCAACGCCAGCGTCCCGATCTTTGGCTTCCCCGTCAACGTGCCCACCGCCTGCTACCCGTCACCGAACCCAGTGCTCAGCAGCACGAATGTGAGCTGACCCACAGCGCACCGCTGCTGCCCAGACGCCCCGTTCCGGGACGCCGCAACGCTGTCGGTGACGTGATTGTTCGACGCCACCGACAGCAAGTCACGCGCGCCGGACGGGCTGGCGAGCCGTCGGGCAGCGGTCCCCTTCAGGTGGCGCGCGTCGACCGGGGCGGTGCGACGATGGCTGCCCGGCTGCGAAGATCCAGCCGGGAAAGATCAGCCTCGATGCCACGTGCCGAACCCGGCCGTCACCGACATCGGGGCACCCGCCTAGTGCGTGCCCGCTGCTCCAGCAGCTGACGAAGCGGCTGGCCTCCCCCTCGTAGCGTGGAGTCGTGACCCGATGAGGAGTTGAGGGTGGGGAAGCGACGTAGTTACGACGCAGAGTTGATGGCACGTCAGGGCGGCGCGGGAGCCGCGCAGGCCGGTGCCGAACACCGGGCCCTGCACATGCTGGCCACCCCCGCCCTGCAACTCCCCTGACCCATCGCTCGCCACGGGGGCGTGTCAGCGATCTTGTGTAAGTCGTCTGGTGTCATTGGATGCTGAGCCGGTCCTCGAAGAAGAGTGAGAACTGGTTCAGTGCCTCTTTCCAGTGTGCGGCGACGTGGTTCGCGTCGCGCGCTTTCGGGTTGATCTGCTCGCGGACCGCAAGATAGATGGCCTTCAACGCGGCCTGTTCCGAGGGGAAGTGGCCACGGTTTCGGGTGGCCTTGCGGAGCCGGGCGTTCATGGATTCGACCATGGGCCGCAGTAAAGCCGGAGCGGGCGCAGGTCTCGATGACCAGCCCGGTCTGCTTGGCGACCTTCTCGCGAGCGCCCACGGCGGGCTGGAGACGACTCCGGTGACCGGATTAGGATGCCGGTCAGCGTGTGGAGGGGGCTGGGGATGTCGGGGGATGTGGCCAGGGTGGCCGTCGTGCTACCCGACGGCCAGGAGCTGCGGGCCCAGCTGTACGAGCGGCGGCGCGCCGCGGACGGATGGCAGTACCGGGTAGGCATCACCCTCTGGGCCCCCAGCAACAGCAGCGGGCGCGCGGAACCCGCGGAACACGGCGTCTGGCTGGACGCCCGCCACGTCCGCCCCCTCGACGGCGCCGACTACAGCCGCATCCCACCCGTACCATGCCTGCTGCCGACGGGCAGGCCTGGACGCTGCAGGACCTCCCTCACCGCCCCGGCCACCCCGGGGCCCACCTCATCCACATCATCGGGTGCCACCCAGGCGCCGCACTCACCCTCGACCAGGCCCTCGACGCACTGCGCCAGCCCCGCACCGTGCCCTGCCACACCTGCAAAGCCGCCACGTCACTCCCCACCCCCGCCGGTCATGCCCCGCCAATTGATGTAGGGGATCAACGCGGAAACCCGCAGGTCGCGCACGGCATTCACCGTTCGGCGACGCGAGGAAGCTGACACTTGGTCAGATCGGTGGGCTTTCCCATGGTCACCGCCACTGAGCCCGTGCGCCTGACCTCGAGCACAGGACCACCGGCCGGCCGCCTTGGGGAGCACCGATCGACTCGGACTGACACATCATCATTCGATCTCGCGCCCCGAGAAGCCGATCACTGGGGTGAGATGCGACTTCGCCCCTTGATCCCCTACACCACTTGGCGGGACGCCATCCCCCCGCCTGACCCCGGCTGCCTAGAACGGGGACGCCGAACCCCCCAGATACTGCGCCGGGTCTCTGCCGCTGTTCGCTCAGAGGGCGTTTCATCCCGTTGTTTCATCCCAGATTGCCGGGTTAGGTGCAGTTCATAGACCACGCCATGCGGGGGTGGATGGGTCTGTCCAGTAAACGGTGTAACCGTGGTTGGCTTGTAGGTCAGATTCGGTTGTTGGTGAGGCGTCCGTCGAAGGCGATGTCGAAGGCCTGGAGGGCCCGCTTCCAGCGGGTCGTCCAGCGTTTGCGGCCGGCGCCGGTCGGGGCGAGGGACATCACCGCGAGGTAGACGCACTTCATGGCGGAGTTCTCCGAGGGGAAGTGGCCGCGGGCACGCACCGCCCGGCGGATCCTGGCGTTGACGGACTCGATCGCGTTGGTCGTGCAGACGATCCGGCGGATCTCGGCGTCGAACTGCAGGAACGGAACGAACTCCGGCCAGGCGTTCTCCCACAACCTGAGGATCGCCCAGGGCTTGATCAAGTTCCGTGGGTGTCCGGATCGTGGGTGATGCCCAGGATGCCGAGTGCTCGTTGCGGTTCGTGGCGGATGGCTCGGGTGGTCTTGGCGATGTTGGCGGCGCCGAGGGTTTTCAGGGCGCCGATGGCGAGGTTGCGGAGAGTTGCCATCGCGCGGGGTGCGGTTCGGGTGTGGACGGTGGAGGCGGTCCTCGGCGAAAGTGACGTCCCTGGTGTGGTGCGAGGAGTTCTCGATGCCCCAGTGCCCGCGGATTGCGGCGGCCAGGTCGGCTGGGGTGGCTTGGTGGGCGTCGAGGCTGGTGACGGCGTAGACGCTCTCCCGGGTCTCGCGCTGGCCGGTCTGCTTGCGGCGCCGGTGGATGCGGATGGCCAGGCGGGCGTGGGGAAAAGCGATCCCGCCGAGTTGGTCGGGGACGGCGCAGGTCTTGACCGAGCGGGACTCGCGCCTGCCGTGCCCGGTGGCGGAGGCGGTGTGCTGGATGGAGATGTCCCGCCACGGCAGGGATGCGAGCTGGCGGTGAGCCGTCGGCTGGTTGGTCTTGATCACGGCGATGTAGTGGGCCTTCTTGGTCTCGACCAGCCAGGTGATGTTCGCTCGGACCGAGTGGAGGGCGTCGAAGGTGACGACGGTGCCGGCCAGGTCCAGCGGTGTCAGAAGCGGTTGGAAGTGTGTGGTCTCGTTCGTCTTCGCGCCGACCTCCACCTGGGCGATGGTGACGACGGTGCCGTGTGTGACCGCGGAGAGCAGGTGTCGGCGCTTCGCGGTGAGACGGGCTGATCCCTTGAGTGCTTTGCCGTCGACAGCGATCACACGCAGCCGCTCCGACGCCGAGGGTGGTGTCCGGGTGGGCTCGGTGGCAGCACGGTGCCGGTCGGCCAGGTAGGCGCCCACCGCCCGGTCCAGCACATCGCCGTCGACAGCCCCCAGCACGCGACCGATCGTGGCCGGCGACGGGGCGCGCCGCCATCCGAGCAGGTGACGGCGGATACCGATCACTGTCAGGAGTGTGTCCGAGGCGCGCTGGCCCCACTCGGCGAGCTCGTCGATGCTCCTGGCTCCCGAGACGACCGCGCAGGCACACACCAGCAGGACCGCGGTCAGTGAGTACCAGCGGCCCCGCAGTGAGCGCGGATCGGGCACTGCATCGAAGTAGGGGCGCAGATCAGCGACCCGGTCAGCGTCCAGCGGACCCAGCCTCACAAGCACAGCCGGGACGGGAGAAGATATGGCAGCAGGCACGGGCCACCTCATGATCAACGGGCGTAGACACCCAAATGATCACGAAGCCCGCGCCTGCTCCTCTAACCACCCCAACCCGCCACAACACCGACCGGCTCGCACGACCCCGGAACTTGCAACCGCCCTGAGGATCGCCGGGTACTTCTGTCCCCATTCCTCGCAGAACTCGAGGAACCTGCTGGTGGCCGCGTCCTCGGTCGGAGCGGTGTAGACCGGCTTCAAGGCTTTGGCGATCTTGTCCCAGCCCTGGCGGCCTGCATAGCGGAACGAGGCCCGCAGCAGGTGGACGACGCAGGTCTGGACGACGGTCTGGGGCCAGACCTCCCCGACCGCGTCGGGCAGACCCTTCAGCCCGTCGCAGACCAGCATGAGGACGTCCTCGACGCCGCGGTTCTTCAGCTCGGTCAGGACCCGCAGCCAGTGCTTGGCCCCTTCTCCTCCTTCGCCGCCGGCCCACAGGCCGAGGATGTCGCGGTGGCCTTCGGCCGTGACCGCGAGGGCCATGTAGATGGGGCGGTTGGCGACCTGGCCGTCGCGGATCTTCACGTTGATGCAGTCGATGAACACGACCGGATAGACGCCGCGGTCGAGGGGACTGGCCTGCCATTCGGCCATGCCGTCCATCACCGATTCGGTGATCGTGGAGATGGTCTGCTTGGAGACCTCGGCTCCGTAGACCTCGGCCAGATGGGCTGATATCTCACCGTGGGTCAGGCCCTTCGCGGAGAGTGACAGGACCATCTCGTCGACGCCGGTCAGCCGGCGCTGACGCTTCTTGACGATCTGCGGCTCGAACGCTCCCTCGCGGTCCCGCGGCACCTCGATCTCCACCGGACCGACATCCGTGAGAACGGTCTTGGAGCGCTTCCCGTTCCTTGAGTTGCCGCCGTTCTTACCGGCCGGATCGTGCCGGTCATAACCGAGATGGTCCGTCATCTCGCCCTCGAGAGCGGACTCCAGCAGCCGCTTCGTCAGCTGCTGCAGCAGCCCGCCCTCGCCCGTCAGCTGCAGACCCTCGGCCTGAGCCCGGGCCACGAGCTCGTTCAGGAACCGGTCATCCACGCCCGCCGACACGGCCTCCGCCTCGGACGGTGTCGCTATGTTCTCGCTGGTCACAGGTGCAATCCTCCATGATCGGAGTTACACCGTTTCTTTTACAGTCCCGGGTGGATTCGGCGGTGAGTCTGCGGGTCATGAGGTTGACCATCGCGAGGTGGATCATGGCTTCGGAGCGGTGCGAGTGGGCTTCGTAATCGCGGGCCAGGCGGCGGTGGTTCATGAGCCAGCCCAGGGTTCTCTCGACGGCCCAACGGCGCGGTAGGACGGTAAATCCCCTGGTGGCGAGGTCTCGGCGGACGATGTGCATGTCGATGCCGAGGGTGGCGGCGTGCTCGACGAGGTGCTGGCGGTAGCCGCCGTCGACCCAGGTCTTGCGGACCGTGGGATGCTCGGCGGTGACCAGCACCGTCAGGAGGAGGCCGACGGTGTCGATGACGATGCTCCGCTTGCGGCCCACGATCTTCTTCCCGGCATCGACGCCCTGCTCGCCGGCCGGGACGTTGGCGGAGGTTTTGATGCTCTGCGAGTCGATGACACACGCGGTCGGCTCCTCCTCGCGGCCTTCCTGCCTGCGGACTTGCCGGCACGGGAGAGTGTTGAGCTGGTCGAAGACGCCCTCTTCCTGCCAGCGCGCGAAGTACGCGTAGACCGTGTTCCAGTGCGGGTAGTCGTGCGGCAGGTAGCGCCAGGGGATCCCGGTCCGATTCACATAGAGGACCGCGTCCAGCAGGCTGCGCAGGTCGTGATCCGGAGGCCGGCCGATGTCCAGGCCGCGGCCGCGGCGCTCGGATCGTCACGCGGTCAGGACCGGCTCGACCAACTCCCACCGGGCATCCGACAGATCGCTTGGGTATCGACGGCGTTCAGGCATGATTCCGAGCTACCCGTCTACGGCCTGGTGGGTCCGGGCGCAGATACCGGCGCCCGAACCACACGGCGCACAACACGGCGTCTTGGGATGAAACAGGAGCAGCCAGGCCAACACGGCGACTGAATCACCACTCACACATCATCACTCACACCAGCCTCAACAACCCCAGAGCAAGCGAAGACCAGACCTGCGTAAAGCCGTGCAGATCTGGACTAAACGCCCTCTTACGGGACCGGCGTGAGGGTGGCGCCGATGCGGGGGAAGTAGACGTGAGTGATGCCTTCGTAGCCGGAGTCGGTGCCCACGACCAGCCAGAGTCGTCCCTGGGCGTCGGAGGTGGCACTGAGCGGCTTGTCGGTATTGTTGAAGTGCTTGAGTTCGTAGGTGTCGTCCTCAAGGCCCGACGGCTTGATCAGGTTGCCGAGCACGACTGCGTCCTTGCCGTCCTCCGACTGGTTGCCGTGGTCGAAGTTCGCGCGTAGCAGGCCCGCCTCACGCACGGTTGCGGGCTTGATGGAGACGGCGCCCGCCTTGACGTACACCGAGCCGCCGGGGTCACCACCGATACCTACACCGCTATAGGCATTGGTGGCGATGTCGAAGTCGTAGTCGATGCGGTAGTTCGTGTTCGGCTTGATGCCGTGCCGCGGCCCGAGTTCCTTGGTCGCGAACATGGCGAGGTCGTCGCTGCGGTTGTGTCCGGTCATGTGAAGCGCGCGGCCCATGGCGTCCAGTGGCGCGGGGATCTGGTCGAGGCCGTAGTGGAGTTCGAAGTCCTCCAGGGGACTGTCGGCATGCACGTCGGCGATGAACTGTTTCCAGCCTTGTTCCGACTCGGTGAAGGCGTCGTCTATCAGGACGGGCTCGGCGGACTTCTGGTCGTGTGAGCGCGTGACCGATGCCACGATGTCGGCTGTCTGAGGGGTGGCGAAGCTGCCGTAGCGCACCTCGATGCGCTGCTGAGACCGTGAGGGGTAGGAGAACTTGACCTGCCGCCAGTCGTCGACCTCCGTCGCGGCCGTGTCACCGCTGAGCCAGAACGACCCGGTGACGCTCCGTTCGGACGGATCGTAAAGGAAGAAGACCTCCCCAGGCCGGCTGGAGACGTTCGGGGGGCCGTCCAATGCAAGAACCCTGATGCTGCCGGCCTTGGCGGGAACAGTGGTCTCGACGAGGTGTTCCAGAACGTACTTCTTCCCCTGCACCACCCCCAGACCGCCGGTGCCGAAAGCAGCCCTGGCAGTGGAGGTGTTAGCCTGCGGCGGAGCCGTCTCCGCGTCCGCCACGGGAGCCCACAACAGCAGTGCACCCACAGTGGATGCACCGGCAAGTAATGCTGCCGTTTTCATGAATGCCTCAACTTTCCGAGAAGCCTTTTGCCGTCACCTGATTCCTGATGTCCATTCAGGAGGCTTCGGCACGAGGGGAGATCGTCCCGCTTCACGGGCGGGACCACCTCCCCCGAAGGTCGAGCACGGAGACTCCCCCATTCGGCACGTTGCCGAGCTGCTGATGGTGTCCTTCTTCGTGGTGTAGCCGATCAGTGTGGGGGGTCTGTACGGTCAACGACCCTGTCTCACAGTGGCGTAGGTCGTTGATGTCGGTGTGGAGAGTCTCAACGAGCTGGTGGCGACGGTGTTTTCGGGGATATCCCCGCTGGTCATCGAGAATGTGGTCGACGAGGGTGAACGCGTTGTAGTGAGGGTACGGACTCCGGGAACGACCGCGGTCTGCCCGATGTGCGGAGAGTTGTCGGGGCGGGTCCACGGCTATCACTGGCGGACGGTAGCCGACCTCCCGATCGACGGCCGGCGGGTTGTGGTCCCCGTGTCCGGGTTCGGCGTCTGGTGTGTCCGACCCGCGGCTGCCGTCACACCTTCCGCGAGCAGCTGCCGGGGGTGTTGGAGCGATATCAGCGGCGCACAGCCCGCCTGAACAGGCAGGTCAAGGCCGTGGTCAAGGAGTTGGCGGGCCGGGCGGGATCGCGTCTGCTGGCGATACTCGCGATGGGCCTGTCGCGTCACACGGCCTTGCGAACCCTGCTACGTGTTGCGCTGCCCACCGAACGGGTGCCCCGCGTGATCGGTGTCGACGACTTCGCCCTGCGCCGGCGGCACCGATACGCGACCATGGTGATCGACGCGGAAACGCATGAGCGGATTGACGTGCTGCCCGACCGGACAGCCGGCACGCTGGAAGCGTGGCTGCGCGAGCATCCGGGCGTCGAGGTCGTATGCCGCGACGGCTCCACTACCTACGCCGAAGCCATCCGCCGGGTCCTGCCCGACGCGGTGCAGGTCAGCGTGAACCGTTCCGGGTTCGGTAGAGATCTCAGATAGTGGTTGTGACCTGGGGTTTCGTGGTCGTGAGGTAGTAGTTGTTCTCGTACTCGACGGGCGGGGCGTGGCCTATCTCACCGTGCAGGCGTCGGTGGCAGTACCAGTCGACCCACTCGGCGGTAGCGAGCTCGACCTGAGCGAGGGTCTTCCAGGGCCGCTGCGGCTTAGACCGACCGGCAAATGGATCACTTGAGGCGTCGGGTGGTGGGGCGGTCGGCCCAGCGGTAGCGGCTCGTTGCTCGACGGATGAGCATGCGGAGCGTGACGAGGGCGGCGGCCAGGTACAGGTAGAAGTCCACGATGCTGCCGCTCTTCTCTGTGCAGCGCCGCAGCTTGCCGTAGTCGTTCATCCACGAGTGCGTGCGCTCGACCACCCAGCGCTTGCCGGCTTGGATCGGGGCTGGCACGCCCTTACGCGCGATCTCGGCCGTGAATCCCAACTCGGCTATAAGCGCACGGGACGTGGTGCTGTCGTAGCCGCGGTCGAGGTTGACGTTGACCGCCGTCGGCATTGCGCCGACCTGTGCCTTCGCCGCCTCCAGGGTGGGGCCCAGCAGGGGTGAGTCGTGCCGGTTCGCGCCGGCGGAGACGATTCCGATCGGGACACCGCAGGCGTCGGAGGCGACCGAGCGTTTCAGTCCTTGCTTGCCCCGGTCGACCGGGGAGCGTCCCGCCTTCTCACCGCCGGACGGGGCCTTGGTGATGCAGCCGTCCACCGAGATCTCGCCCAGCCCGAGACCGATCATCCGGTCGTGCGCCTCGAGAGCCAGTGCGTGGACCTTCTCGGATATCCCCAGTTCAGACCACTCCTTGACGCGGCGTCTGATGGTGCGGTCGGAGCATCCGGGGGTGGAGATGCGCTCGTAGCCTGAGCCGTGGACCAGCGCGAGCACGACGTGCTCGAAGACCGTCCGGTCAGCGATCCGGCGGCGGTGGCAGCCCAGCGGGTGGTCCGCAGCGAACTCTCGCCGGGCGGGCAGGAGGGCGGAGAACTGGTCCCAGAGGGGTTCGAGCAGGCAAGATGGCAGCGCGGGCACGGCCGTCCTTCGTGATCACTGAGCGTAGAGAACTCCATGATCACGTGGACCCGTGCCCGCACTGCATCCACCGCGCTCGATCACTCGACAGAGGCTGCCTATTGCCGGTCGGTCTTAAGCAACTCGGTTTTGTAGAGGCCGACGGTCGATTCCATCAGGGCGTTGTCTAGCGCGTCGCCGACCGTGCCGATGCTCGCCGCGAGGTCGGCGGCGTCCAGGTGCTCGGCGAGCCGGAAGCTCGTGTATTGCTTGGACTCAACCGGTCGTTGCAACACAGGCCTGTTGGAGCAACAGTACTTGCTCGTTGAGTGCCTCGGCTGGGGTCTTCCAGCCGAGTGTCTTGCGTGGTCTGGTGTTCAGTGCGTGGGCGACAGCTTCGATGTCCTCGGCGGACCAGCGTGAAAGGTCGGTGCCTTTCGGGAAGTACTGACGCGGGAGCCCGTTCGTGTTCTCGTTTGTGCCTCGCTGCCATGGGCTGTGTGGATCGGCGAAGAACACAGGGATACCGGTCTCGATGCGGAACTGCGTGTGTGCCGACATCTCCTTGCCGCGGTCCCATGTCACAGAGCGCCTCAGCTGCTCGGGCAGCGTCGACATCGTGTTGGCGAGTGCGTTCTTCATGGAGATCGCTCCGTAACCGGCCAGGGCGGGGCCGTTCTTCGTTCGGGGGATTGTCCCGACCAGCATCGTGAACCGGGTCGACCGCTCGACTACGGTGCCGATCGCGGAACGCTCCAGCCCGATGATCAGGTCCCCTTCCCAGTGGCCGGGAACAGCACGGTCCTCGACCTCGGCGGGCCTCTCGCTGATCAACGCTTCCGGCGTCACGTGCGCCCAGGTCTTCCGGCGTGAACGCGCCCGCGGCGCACGCAGAGCGCGACCGGTTCGAAGACACAGAATGAGCTCGCGTTTCAGCGCTCCGCGGCCCTGAATGTAGAGGGCCTGGTAGATCGCCTCGTGGCTGATGCGCATGGACTCATCATCCGGGAATTCCAGCTTGATCCGGTTCGCGATCTGCTCCGGACTCCAAGCCTGGACCCATGCCCGATCCGCGCGATGCGGCTTGTTCCGTCCCGTCCAGTTGCCTGTTGCAGGACCTGCGATAGCCCTGCCGCATGGCGTGCTGATCTGACCGGACAGTCGCTCCTGGACGTAGGCGTGCAACCGCGGGTTGGCAACGAGCTTTGCCGCTTTCGGGCGGCGTGCAGCCATGTCGGCTTTCCACTGGGCAACGGACGCCCGATAGTCACGCCTGCCGGCTCTCGTGGCCGCGTTGCGCCTCAGTTCCCGGGAAATCGTTCCAGGATCACGACCGACATCTCGAGCGATCTCGCGCACTCCTTTGCCCTGGGCTTTGAGAAGCGCGATTTCTTCCCGCTCGCGAAACGACAGGTATCTGCCCGAAGGCGGCTTCGGATCGAACGGTCGCATGCCGCCACACTGGCGGTACCAGCGCGTCGCGACCGCCGGCGCCACGCCGACGACGGCCGCGGCCTCCTCGGCAAGAAGGCCCTTGGCGATCTCCGTCCAGAACGCCGCCTCGACATGACGCTGGTACTTCGGATGCCCCGGAGACCTCAACTTCGGACGCACCGCCCTGTCCGCTGCCTGCTGACGACGAACCACCCCACACCTCCACGATCACGAGGTGTTGCGACGACCAGTTGAATCCGCCTTGCGACCCGGCATCCGTGTGGTGGATCAACTCGCCTCGAACGTAGGAGTGTTGGTCGCGGTCGCGCTGCCACAGGGCCATCTCCAAGGCGTCCAGGACGAGCTGGGTTTCCTTCGATGTGGCGGCGGACCAGCCGACGATGCGGCGGGAGAAGGTGTCCACGACGAAGGCGACGTAGACGACGCCGGCCCAGGTCGCCACGTGCGTGAAGTCCGCGACCCAGGTGCGGTTCGGGGCATCGGCGACGAAGTCGCGCTCGACGCGGTCCGGCGCCCGCTCGGCCTTCTCGTCGGGGATCGTGGTGATCACCTTCTTGCCGCGGACGACGCCGCTGATGTCCAGCTCACGCATGAGCCGCTCGGCGGTGAGTTGTCCTTGAATCCCTGGTGGATCAGGGGCTTGAGTTCCTCGTCGCGCACGGTCCGCGCGGAGGGTTCGGCGAGCCGTTTGCGGTGGGCGTAATAGGTGGAGGGGGCGATCTTGCAGTCGTGCTCGGTGAGCGTCCCGCAGACCGGCTCGACGCCGCCGAAGCGGTCCCGGTGCTCGTCGATGAACGCTACGAGCGAAGATGTGGCCGGTCGAGTTCGGCCGCGAAGAAACTCGCCGCGGCCTTCAGGATGTCGTTCGCCCGCTTCAGCTCGGCGATCTCTTTCTTCATCGCCCGCGGATTCCTCGCTGGTCACGCCGGAGCGGGCACCAGAGTCGATCTGGTCCTGACGGACCCACTTGCGCAGCGTCTCGGTCGAGCCGATGCCGAGCATCTCGGCCACGGCCTTGATCGCGGCCGACTCGTTCGGGTAGTCGCTACGGACTTCGGCGACCATGCGGACCGCTCGTCTACGCAGCTCAGCGGGATAGGAGGAGGGGCGTGCCATGACTCGATCCTTTCACGGATTCGAGTCTCCATTCGACCCGGGGCGGTTCACTTTCGTGACGGTCCGCCGGTTTCTTCGGCGGGCCGTTTCGGGTGTTCGGATGGTTGGTGGTTCCCTGATGTGTGCACGAACAGGAAGCCATGCCATACAAGGGTTTACCAAAATATAAGAATGAGCCTGGCGTCACAGACATCGAAAACAGAAGCCGGACGGAATCACCAATGGAAATGAGTTTCCCGCGCCTCATTTTGGAAGTGCTCGAAAGTTCCGAAAATGAACTATACAAGTCGCTTGCACGAAGTGCCGCATCACACATAATCGGGCCAGGGGTCTACAGTTTTGCGAGCGTGAAAGTTTGCTCGAGAATGTGTTGACTCCATATTCCGAAACGGGATACGGCTGCCTGACGATGTAGGAGTATGTGGAATACTACGAGATGCAGACCTCTCAGGTCACCCTCACCGTCGAGATGATCGAAATATTCTTCACGGCTCTCACGGGGCGATGGAAACGGGCGTCTATAGAGAAAGGCCAATCCGGTACTTATCGCACTGTCCCGAAAAAGACATACCTAAGAGCTCGTAACACGATCTTGTTGAGGTGCGCTGGTCGGGCGTGACCGGTCTGACGATTCGGCCGTTTGTGATGCTGTGAGCACTCGGCCGTAGATCGTGGACGACGACTTGTGGGCGCTGATCGAACCGTTGCTGCCGCCCTGGCCCGAGCGGGCGCCGGGGCCGCGGCCTGTGGCGGACCGGCTCTGTCTCCAGGGCATTCTCTACGTCCTGTGCAACGACATAGCCTGGCAACTCCTGCCGCTGGAGCTGGGGTTCGGCTCCGGACAGACCTGCTGGCGCTGCCTGGAGCGGTGGCAGCGGGCAGGAGTCTTCGACCGGCTGCACCGCATCCTGCTCGCCGGGCTGAACGCGGCCGGCCGACTCGACTGGTCGCGGGCCTGCGTGGACGGCTCCCATGTCCGCGCGAAAAAGGGGGTGCCGACACCGGTCCGTCGCCGGTCGACCGGCGCAAGACAGGCAGCAAACACCACCTGATCTGCGACGGACGCGGCACCCCGCTCAAGGTCATCACGACCGCGTCGAACGTCAACGACGTCACCCAGACCCTCGCCCTGGTCGACAGCGTCCCACCCGTCGCCGGCCGCCCCGGTCGTCCTCGAAGGCGCCCAGAAGCCCTGCTCGGAGACAAGGGCTACGGCTCCGATCCGAGCCGCGAAGAGCTCCGCAAGCGGCGGATCCTGCCTGTCATCTCCCGCAGGGGCGCCCCGAACATCAAGGGCATGGGCGAGCTCCGTTACGTCGTCGAGCAGACCTTCGCTCTGCTCCACCAGTTCAAACGACTCGCCGTCCGCTGGGAACGCCGCACCGAGCTCCACGACGCCTTCGTCTCCCTCGCCTGCAGTCTGATCTGCTGGCGACGCCTCAAGAAGGCCTGCTCATGATCGTGTTACAAGCTCTAAGCGGACGGCGGTGTTGACGTAGCCGGCGAGCTTGAGCGTGCTGCGGATCAGGTCGCGGAGGGCGGCGATTACGGCGGGCGCGTTGTGGGCCCTGACCTGGGACTTGTCCTCGTTGAAGGTGACATCGCGGCACCAGTGGACGGTGTTCTCCACGGTCCAGTGCCGACGGGCCCATGATGCGATCTCGGCTGCGTTCGCTTCTTCGGCGGGCAGGTCGGTGATGGCGTAGACGGTCTCGCTGGACCGCTTTTCGCCCCATAGAGACGGCGTCTGCGCTGGATGGGCAAGAACTGGGCCGCGTGCGGGAAGAGCAAGCCGTCGACGGTGACGACCTGCACGAGCCGCTGCTCGTGACGGCCAGGGCCCCGGGCGTCATCCCGGTGGATCATGGGGATCTCCTTCCAGGGCAGGGCATGGAGCTGACGGGGCCTGGCCGCGCTGGTTGTTCTTGATGGTCAGCAGGTAGTGAGCGCCGCGTTCGCGCAGGTATGTGGCGTGGTCGCGTTGGGCGTGGAGGGCATCGGCGGTAACGACCACCCCTGCGAGGTCCGCGTCGTCGATTCCGTCGAGGAGAGGTGCGAACTCGGGGATCTCGTTGGTCTTCGCGCCGATCTCGCGGGAAGCGAGAGTGAGAATGTCGCCGTGACGGACGGCGGACAGGACGATGATCCGGCTGCCGTCCGGGCGCTTCGCGCCGCGCAGGCACTTGCCGTCCACCGCGATCGCCCGCAGCCGGATTCGTACCGGCTCGGCGCGGGCGGCCGCCCGATGGGCCCGGTGCTGTTCACGCTCGGCGCCACCGTCGGGCATCACCGGCTCCGGCCGGCGGGCCTGTGCGGACAGCAGAGGCCGGAGGTAGTCGTAACCGGCCGCGCCGATCTCACCGGGATCGAGCCGCCCCAGGACCCTGCGCAGGGTCTTCTCGCTCGGCACCCGGTAGCGGCCGAGGAGTGGGTGGTATGGCAGGCCGAAGGCGGCCAGTTCCTCCGACGTCGCACGTCGGCACCACTCCGCTGCCGCGGTGATCGAGTCGTGGCCGGACGGAGTCATCGCGCAGACCACCACGGCCAGCAGCGAGGAGAGCCGGTAACGCACCCCGAACGCCCCTCTCGGGTCGGTGACCGACTCGAACTCGGCGACCAGGCAGCGGACTTGCTCCTTGGCGGCGCCCTCCCCGAGGGGTTCCAGGCAGGGCGCATGAGGCACGGGGACAGCAAAAGGGGATGATGGAGGAACGAACACGGCACCCTCGTGGATCTTGCAGCATAGAGAACTACATGATCCACAGGTGCCGTGTTCACCTACTTCCGGGGTCCACCATCGAGATCAACACCCCAGACCGGGACGATCCAGGCACTCGCCGGGGCCCTGCGTCCCATCTCCACCCGGATAACGTGACAGCGCCCACCGGGGCGGTTCACACGGCCGCGGACTCACGTGCGCCACACTGCTCGTACAGTTCCTCAACGACACGGCGAAAGGGACGGATGAGCAGCGTGGGTACCACCCGTGCGGCGCGCCCGGGCCGCGTGCGCGAGATCGCAGCCACGGATGGCCCCACCGCGGCGCGGATCCTCGTCACCGGCGTAGTCGGCTGGCAGGCCGCCCTCTGGCTGGGCGCCGACAGCCCGCCGGTCTACGCGGCCATCGTGCCGCTCGTGGCCCTGCGTGGGGATCCCATGAGTGCCCTGACCGTGTCGTTCCAGCGAGTCCTCGGCGTTGTCGCGGGTGTGCTGCTAGGCATCACGGTCCTCAACCTGATGCGTCCTTCGACCGCTGCCCTGGCCCTGGTGCTGGCTGTGGGTCTGACCCTGGGCATGATCCTGCGGGCTGGAGGCCTGAACCTCCAAGTGGCCGTCTCATCCCTGCTGGTCTTCGCCAACCCCTCCCCCGACGCGTACGCCTTCCACCGCCTGTGGGAGACAGCAACCGGGGCCGTGGTGACGATCCTCCTCGCCCCCCTGCTCTGGCCCCCCGACCCCCGCCGCTTCCTGCCCGTCCTCGTAGAGGACTGCCGTACGCGCCTCATCCAAGGGATCGACGGTTCTGTGGCCGCCGTGGGCGCAGGCCTCGTCCTCGCCCGCGAGAACCTCGCCGCCGCCACCGAGCACTGTGCGGCGGTCCGCGGCCACGCCGCGCGGGCCCAGGAGGCCGCGCGCCTCATGCGTTTCAACCCCCTGCATCGCCGGCACCGAGGGGAGGTGCAGCGCCTGGTCCTCGCCGTCGAGACCGCCGATCGGCTGGCCGTCCACGTGTCGGTGCTGGCCCAGGATGTCGCGGCGTTCGCCGACCGGCTCGACCTGGCCTCCGTCCTGGCCGACGCCCGGCCCCGGCTTGCAGAGATCGCCGCCCCCACGACCCAGGCGATCGTTCACGCCTTGTCCGGTGCGGACCCACAGTCGGCCGTGGCCACCGCTCGGGGTCTGCTCACCGCGTACGTGCACTCGGACTCTCGCCCCGCCGTGGTGACCCTGCGCCGCCCGTTCCTGCGCATCCTCGACGACCTCGGGGCCTGACCCTTGCTCGTGGACACCCTGATCATTGGATTGTTAGATCCGAGGAACAGGAGTTCCCGTTGGGGACGTCGAAGTACAGCCTGAGTTCCGGGCCGATGCCGTCGCGCTGTACCGGGCCACGCCCGGAGGCAGCTAGGTGTCGGTGGCCAAGGACCGGGGTGTCCACCACGAGGCGTTGCGTGTCGGGGTGCGGGAGGGCGAGCAGGCCGCCCGGCCCGGGGCAGGTGAGGCCAGCGCGATGGAGAAGGAGAACCGGCAGCTGCGGGCGCGGGTGAAGGAACTCGAGCTCGAGCGGGAGACCCTGCGGAGGGCCGCGTAGTATTTTGCGGGCGAAACCAGCTGGTGAGCAGCCGACGTTGTCAGGTTGATTGAGTTTCGGGGCATTGTCACGTTATCGAAATTGGCGTGACCGCGTCAGGAACTCTGGGCGCCTCCGAGGTATCCGACACGGAGAATCTCTCGCCCGACGACGCAATCCGGGGCGCTCACCGAAAGATCTACTGGCGCGTCCATGCCATGCATCGATAACGTGACAGCGCCCCTCAAAGGAACCGGCCCACACCTCGTGCACTACCGTGGCCGCTGCGGCCACCGCGTTCTGATTCGTCGTCACACAGCTCAGATGGAAACGTTGCGTGTCCAAGCCAGGACTTCTGAATCCGGCCTGTCGTCGTCATCGTGACGTTGTGTCGCCTTCCTCGACGCGGTGACCGCGAGGACGGTGAGCAGGTTGGCAGCGAGGCCGATGAGGCCAGCGTTCACCCCGGCGAGGGGGTCGTTGCCCGTGGAGACCAGGATGAACACGAACAGAGCGCCCACCACCAGGCCGGACACCCCGGCGGTGAAATGCAGTCCTCGCCACAGGAGCCCCAGTACGACCAGGGGAAGCAACTGAGCCATGGCTTCGCACGAGACCAGCGACAAGCGGACCAGGGTGCTGGGGGCCAGATAGGTCGCCGCCAACGCCACCGCCCCCGTGACGAGTACGACCGCCTTCGCGCTCTGGTGCTGACGGGTGTCGGAGATCGTGCGAAACAGGAGGGGCAGTACGCTGCGCCCCCACATCGTACCGATCACCAGCATGAAGACCGCCATGGGTACCAGCGCGGACAGCGCGGCGGCCACGCCCACGATGCCGACCACCCATGCGGGCAGGCCGTCCACCACCAGCCGCAGCAGGGCCTGGTCGGTCTCGGTCCCCGTGAGGCCCGGCACCACAAACAGGGCGGTCATACCAAGCAGCATCGGCACGAACAGCAGCAGGTTATAGAAGGGGAGCCACGTCGTGTTGAGCCGCACCACATCGGCGTCCCGCGCCGCCAGCAGCCCGGCGACCGTGCTGGGGAACACCATCAGGACCAGAGAGTTGACGACCACCGTCGTGACGAACCAGGTCACGCCGAGTTCTCCGCGGCCGTCGGCCCCGGCGCCGTGACCCGGCAGGGTAAGCCACTGCGCGTAATCGGCCGCCACCTGCTCGAACAATCCTCCGAATCCGTCGAAATAGTGCCACGGCAGGTAGGCCGCGAGGAAGAGGAGGGTACCGATGACCAGCGCGTCCTTGAGGACCGAGACCCAGGCGCTGCCGCGCAGCCCACTGCCGATAATGAAAGCCGTGCTGACCACGAACGCCACGGCGTAGGACCAGTTGATGCTCACCGCACCGTAGGTGACCGTCGAGACGACGACGCCCATACCCATGATCTGCAACTGGATGTAGGGCAACATGAATACGGTCGCCGTGACAGCCACTACCGCTCCGAGCCAGGGACGCCGGTAGCGGTGGGCCACGATATCGCTCATGCCGATGAGGTGATGGGTGTGCGCGTACTTCCAGAGCAGTGGTCCGACCAAATGGAGGACAGCGAATCCGCAAGACATGTACGCGACGACGTACAGCACCGGGACCCCGTAGGCGTATCCCCACCCGGCCGCACCCAGGTAGCTGAAGCTGGTGTACCCTTCGCCCGCCAGCAGCACCCAGCTCAAGAGCGGCCCCATGCTGCGGCCGCCCAGCGACCAGTGCGCCAGACCAGTGCCGGCGCCGGAGTCCCGGCCCCGGGCCGCGAGTAGCCCAAGGACGACGGCCAGGACCAGGAACGCGGCCAGCACGGCCGTGGCGACACCGGCCTTCAACGTGCGCCCCGCTGACCAGCCGCCAGGATGGCAAGGGGCGTGGCCAGAGTGGCGCACATGATCCAGAACATGAGGAAGGGCACACCCCCCACCGCCGGTTCTGACCTGTTGACCCAGGGCAGTGGCGCCAGGAAAAGCACGTACGGTACAAACAGCCAGAGCAAGCGGTAGCGGCGCAATTCAATCCCCGGGATTCCGTGATCTTCGCCTCACGGCAAGAAGCGCCATTGAAGCGTACGTGGTAGGCCACGGTGTGGAGGCAGCGCCCGTGCGCTACCTCGATTCACGAAAAGGGCACTGTTGCGTTATCGAGATTGGCGTGGCCACGTCAGGACATCTGGGCACCTCCGAGGTGTCCGACACGGAAAATCTCTCGCCTGACGATGCGATCCGGGGCGCCCAACGAAAGATCCACTGACGCGTCCATGTCATACATCGATAACGTGACAGCGCCGCCGGACGTGAAGAAGTGGCTGCTGGCGCACCCTCGCTTTCACCTGCACTTCGCGCCGGCGAGTGCGTCGTGGCTGAACCTGGTGGAGCGTTGGTTCGCCGAGCTCACCCCGAAGAAGCTCAAGCGCGGAGTCCACCGCTCCGTCCAGGCCCTCGAGCGCGACATCCGGGCCTGGCTGACCGACTGGAACGACCGGCCCAAGCCCTTCGTCTGGACGAAGACCGCCGACGAAACCATCGACAAAGTCGCCGCCTACTGCCACCGAATCTCTGACTCAGGTCACTAGACCACCCCAACCTCCGAAGAGTGGATCTGAGGCAGCCTCTCGACCGCTAGCGTCCGCCTTGCCGGTACACCGGCACCCCCTCTCCAGCTCAATGGCGCGCTGGGGAGGGCTGCGCTCCCGGCAGTCGGCGCCAAGATCCCGAACGTGCGCCGACGGCCCTCCGGGGCGCTCCGCGGCGGCCGCCCTTATCGCTTCGGTCGGCCGCCGCAAAGAATCACAGAGCACTCCATTGGCCACAGCGGCCCCGATGTCCCCCTGTCCGCCGGGCCTCCTCCAGGCGGACGCTCCGCGACCAGGCCGGGACTAGACCATTAGCCACATCTCGGTCCGAAACTCCCGTCAGAGTCCCGCGTCGCATAGGTTCAACGAGTTGGCCAGGTCAAGGCGTTCACACGGGCCGTGGCCAGCATCACCGCGCCAGCGGCTACGTCAGGGGCCGCTGGGCGCGACCTGCGGCACGCCCATTCCCCCGTGCGTGGACCGCAGGAGCGGCGGCTGGGCACCTTGGACGAGGGTGACGACCCCAGCCGCCGCCCCCACACTTCCGCTCCACCGCAAGCCCATGGCGGCATCGGAACTGATCGCGCTTGGGCGGCAGATCGAAGAGCTCGAGCGGCCGAAGGCTAACCTCGCGCTTTCACGAATAGGTCCGTCCGAAGCGTGATCAAGAAGGAGAGGAATGCCTCTGACCTGGGACGATGGGGCTTGTCTAGGGTCCTGGTCGTCGTCAAGAAAGCTGCACTCCTCAGGTGAAGAAGAGCATCGGGTCGTACCCGCGTGTCCGTGTCGAGGGCGGTGGCCGCGGAGTGGTCTCGCAGGCCGGGTCGGCGCTGATGGCGGAGACGGTCCGCAAGATCGGGCTGGATCAGTCGATATCGGCGGCTATGGCGCCCTGGCGGAAGCCGCGGGCGGTGCACGACCCGGGGAAGGTCCCGCTGGATATCGCACTCGCGGTCGCGATCGGCGGGGACGGTCTGGCCGATGTGGGTATGCTGCGGGCCGAGCCGGGTGTGTTTGGGCCGGTGGCCTCCGATCCGACGGTCTCCGGTCTCGTAGACACCCTCGCCGGGGTCGGACCGAAGGCCCTGACTGCAATCCGGGCCGCGCGGGCCGAAGTCCGCGAACACGTCTGGAAGGTGGCCGTGCCGCTGCCCCGGATGCCGGCGGGCAGATGACCGTAGACATCGACGGCGTGCGTGTGCCGACTCCGTGAACATGCGGACCCTGAAAAAGGGGACCTGACAGGTCCGAATCCTGTCGACCGGGGCAAGTTCGGATCGAAGATCCACTCAACCACCGAGCGGACCGGTCTGCCCCTGTCCATCGACATCTCGGGCGCCACCCTGCACGACAGCCAGGCCCTTGAGCCCCTCGTCCGCGGCATACCGCCCATCCGATCCCGCAGCGGACGCCGACCACGCCGACCCGGCAAGCTTCACGCGGACAAGACCTACGACTACGCCCACCCGCGGCGATGGTCACGTGAACGCGGAATCAGGCACCGCATTGCCCGCCAAGGCGTTGAATCGTCGCAGCGGCCGGGCAGCCACCCCTGGACCGTCGAACGCACCATGGCCTGGCTCTCCGGCTGCCGCCGCCTACACCGCCGCTACGAACGCAAAGCAGAGCATTCCCTCGCCTTCGCCAGCATCCTCATCTGCTACCGCCGACTCACCAAATGAGATGACTTCTCATGGGGTGCAGGGCTGGTGCCTCACGAGGTGCTGGCGGAGGCTCCGAGGCGGCCGCCAGCCGGTAACGGGGACGGGCACGAAGACCACCTGCGCTGCACAGGCTGCTGCCCTGGTGGCGAAGGGTGCAACGCGCTGCTGCCCGGGTGCCGGAGAGCGATGACATTCGGAGGCGGCACCCATCCGGAACAGCGCCCGGTGGGACGGAGTGCCGTCTACGCCGATCACCCTCCACCAACCGGCCGCCACCCCATAGACCGGCGGACCATTCAGCCCAGGAAGCCCACCACCAGGCATGATCCATGCATATGGTCATCGAGCTGGCCCGGTCACGGCATGCACACCCGGGTAAGGCCAGCGACTCCGCACCGGCGGCCAGGTCAGGGGCTGCTGGGTGCGACCTGCGACACGCCCACTCCCTCGTGCGTGACCGCAGGAGCATCGGCCGGGCCCCTCACTCCCCCGAGGGGCCCGGCCGGCCAACAACACCGCCCCGCCTGGAACGGCAGCCCTGGCCCAGGCGGGGCGGCCCAAGCAGCCTCAGGCCCCCCATCTTCCGCCTATCTGGGCTACTCGCCGGGCTCTGTGTGACGGACAGCTTTCTTCGTTGCGGCCTCAAGCTGCGCCCGGTCCTGGCCGGTCGCCGCCGCATGATCGGCTACCGCGGCCTGCACGTCGGCCGCCCGCTCCCGCCACGCATCCAATGCCGCATCCCAGGTCTGATGCTGTTCATTCGTCCAGCCGCCTACCTGGGTCGGCCGCCCGTACCGTTCCGACAGGGCCTTGAGCTGGGCGTGCGCATCCGCGGCCCGCTGCAGGGCCAGCAGGTCATCGTTCAGTTCGATTGCCACGGCCGGATCCTAGGCGGCAGGTCTGACAGTGGCCCGGATCGCCGCGGACCACTCCTCGAGCAGCTCCTCGTACCGCGCCTCGCCAGCCCGGCCCGCGGCGACGAGCACCCGGATCTCAGCATTGACCTCGGCCGCAGAGCGCACAGGGCTGCGGTCGGGAGGGGTGGGGGACATGGTCCACAGGGTACCGGTCAGTACCGGAAGCGCAGCCGGTCATCACATGACAAGCTCCAACCAAAACCGGAGACCGCACCCTCCCGGAGCACACCATGCCCAAAACACAACCCCAGCCCGCCCTCCCGCCCCTCAGCGGGCTCAGCGAGCGGCAAGTCCGCGGCACCGCCTGCGTTCACTGCGGCATCCACCTCGACAACGGAACCGCCATCGACCTGGGTGAGCGGCACATCAACCGTGCCGGCGTCCGCACCCGATGGTTCCCACGCGCCTGCCCACCCCACGGTATGCACCCGTAGACCCCGCCTCTCCGGCTGCGGCGGGAGGGGGCGGGTACTGGCAGCCTGGATCGTGTTCACTTCAACAAAGTTTCGAGCTTACGTTCGAACCGGCGGTCGTCAACTCCCCGCAAGTGCACGACCATTGTGGCCGGTGCTGTCACGTTGTCGAGGGCATTGGTGCCTGATGGCGCACCAGGGCATGGGGGCCGCTCTGGCTCTTCGCTCAGGCTGTGGCGGGGATGCCGGTGGCGCCGGTGATCTGGTTCCAGATGGTGAAGCGGACCCCATTTCGAAGCGGTGCCGGCGGTCATCAGATGGCGGCGGGCCCGGAAGTGGGGTGAGATCCCGTGAACGCGGACAGGAAGCGTTGCGCTCCGCCGACGGTGCGGAAGCCTTTCATCGCGCGTTCCCTCTGCCTGGTGGGCTGGTGGGAGTTCTCGGCCCGGTTGTTCAAGCCTTTGTGGGAGCGGTGCTCGTCCGAGGGCAACACCTCCCGGTGCGCCGACTGGTAGGAGCGGAGCTTGTCGGTGACGACCACTCTCGGCACCTGTCCGGTGGAGGTGAGGAGTCGGCGGAAGAAGCGCCTGGCCGCGGCCTCATCCCGCCGGTTCTGGACCAGGATGTCGAGGACGTTGCCGTCGGCATCGACGGCCCGCCACAGTGAGGTGTCCCCCGGAGTGTGGACACGGGGGTTCATGCTGCGAGTGTGGGTCTACGGCCTCGCTGGTGCTGCTGTTCGAACTCGGCGGGTGAGAGGTAGCCAAGGCTGTGGCGCCTGCGGGTGTTGTAGTAGGTGAGCCACTGGAAGATCTCCAGCCGGGCCTGACGGACCGTCGTCAACGCTCCCCGCAGAGCTTCCTCTTCAACCCGTGCCAGACGCTCTCCGCGAGCGCGTTGTCGTAGCTCGACCCGACACGCCCCATGCTCCTGCGGATGCCGAAATGGTCGCTGACCTGGGCGAACGCCGCGGAGGTGTACTGCGAGCCCCTGTCCGCAGGGAAGATCACTCCCTCGACCCGGCCGCCGCGGGTGGCCACCGCCATCGTGAGCGCGTCGGTGACCAGCTCGGTCCGCATGTGCGTGGCCATCGAGTAGCCGAGTACCCGGCGCGAGCAGATGTCCAGGACGCAAGCCAGGTAGAGCCATGTGCCGCCGAACTGCACGTATGTGATGTCGCCGCACCGCTTCTCGTCCAGGTTCCCGGCGGTGAAATCGCGTCGGACCAGGTCCGGGGCGGGCGGGGCGAGCCGGTCGGGAACGGTGGTGCGCCTGCGCCTGCGCCTGCGCAGGTGCCAGCCCTCGATCCCCTCGCGGCGCATGAGCCGTTCGACGCGCTTGCGGTTGACCGTGTGCCCGAACCCGCGCAGTTCGGCGTGGACGCGGCGCGCCCCGTAGGTGCCGTTGTGGCTGGCGTGGATCTCGCGGATCTCCGCGACCAGGGCGTCGTCGTCCGCGCGGCGGACCGCACGGGCCTCGGCGCCGGCCAGCCACCGGTAAAAGCCCGAGCGCGAAACCCGAAGGACACGGCATATCCGCTGCACGCCGAAGTTTAGGAGACGACGATGCCCCGCTCGAGCATCAGCTCCTCGACCTCACGGATGGAGAGAGGGAAGCGTAAGTACGGCCACACACAGTGCGCGATGATCTCCACCGGGTAGCGGTGATTCGCGTACGACGGGACCACAGACGGCATGATCGAACCCCTCCCTGGCCGGACGACCCGAAGATCATCCCACCCCGCCACCGACAACGTGACAGCACCTACAAGGCAGTTACCGGGGTCCCCCGCAGATCCTGTCCGAAGCGCGCGTCCCCTGGGGCCGTCCTCCGGGGCCGGGGCCGGGGCGGGGCCCGCCGGGGTCGTCAGCCGGTACAGCCCTGGACCGCGCCCGGCGGAGCACAGTTGTCGGGCTGGTTGTGGCGCACCCGCGACCGCTCCAGCGCCACCGAGCCGCCGCTGATGGCGAGGATGCCCCCACCTCCCGGACCGGGTGACAGAGTTGCGGTGTTGCGCTCCACGAACGAGCGGATCAATGTCATGACGGAGTCCACGTCGGCTGTGATGCCGGCGCCGCTCCCCGCTGTGTTGGCGTACACCCTGGTGTTCGACAGCGAGGCGGTGCCGGTGTTGAAGACGCCCCCGCCCTGTGCGGCGGAGTTGTGGTGCACCGCCGAATCGGACAGCGTGATCGTGGTGTTGCCGACGAAGTCGTTGAAGATGCCTCCGCCGCGGGCGGATGCGGTGTTGTCACGCACAGTGGTCCGCTTCAGCTTCGTGGTACCGCCGGCCCCGTTGGAGATACCGCCGCCGAACGAGGCCCGGTTGTCGCGCACCGTGGAACGGGTCACCGTCACGCTGGCGCCTTGGTTGTGGATGCCGCCTCCCAGACCTTGGTCGGGAGGACCGGGACTCACGACCCGGGCATAGCCGTGGACGATGTTCAGGTGGTCCAGCAGCACCTGGACGGGGCCGTTGAGCTCAATGAGTTTCCGTCCAGGACCGCGCCCCGGCGGCCGATCAGGGACAGGTCCTTCTCGATGACGAAGGGGCCGACGCAGGTGCCCTTTACCTCCAGCCGGGCCTTCGGAGCGGCGGCTGCGATCGCTGTCCGCAGGGCCCCGGGGTCTTCCCTGCAATTGACCAAGCGGGTACCGGCCGGCTCGGGGGTGGCGACGCTCCCCACGGCCGCCCCCGAGCCCACCGCCGTCAACCCGACCGTGGCTGCCACCACCGCCAGCGCCGCTCTGCCGCTTCGCCTCACCGAGTCCGCCTCATACATGTCCGGCTCCTTCCGCTCCGTTGGGGGCCGGCCGACGTGCCGTCCCGTCGCTGCTGTCCGCCGGGGCACCCCCGGGTGCCGACCCTGTGAGGGGGACCGTTCCACACGGCTGGTGCGATGTACCCGGACCCGACGCCGGGTCCCCTCGATCGGGGCACGGCACCGCCTCAACTGGCCCACTGCTGGGGGGCAGTGCTGGTGAGTGGCGAAGAAGCACGAAGGCGGTGTCAACTGCTCGGTCGGCTCGAGGGCTTCTCGTTGGTGTGGCCGGCTCATACGAATTGCCTGCCGAGCGGCCGTCGAAGGCGATCCCGAACGCGCTCATGGCCCCTTCCCTGCAGCCGGGGCGCGGCCCACCGTTGAGGACGACCGGGCTCGCCGGGCCCTCCTCGAAATAGCCACCACGGATGTGGGGCGACGGGGACCGGGTGCGCGCCGACACGCCGGGCCATCACCGTGATCGTCTTGCTGTCTGCCGCTCGGTGGGAGTTCCCGCAGGGCCGCAGCCAGCCCGGCGCGACCGAAGGGAGGGAGCCGCCGGGCCCAGCGCGTCGGCCAGCAGGACCGACTGACAAGGGTTCCTTCAAGTCTCGGGATGGGTGGGGCGTCATTGTCTCTGGCCGAGACGATGCGCGTACGGCGCCTACGTGCGGTCCGGTGAGGCGGCGCGCCGTGCCCAACGATGTGTTCGGCAAGCGGCCGCCGTCCCACCGCAACGCGGCGTGGGAGGGCGATCACAAACACCTGGCCGTCGAGGTGGACCTGGAGGAGAGCTGGTCACTCCGTGGGTGACGTGGTTCATCGACTGCGCACACAAGGTGATCACCGGAGCGTCAGTCACCGCGCACGCGCCCAGCAGGGACGGGGTGCTCACGGCGCTGCGGGTCGCGCTGGTCCGTGACGAGGCGGTGTTCGGTCCGGTCGGCGGGCTGCTAGGCCCCTTCTACCCTCCCGCGGTCACACCACCGACAACGTGACAGTGCCGGGCTGCGGGATCCATGCCTCCAGTGCTGGTACTTCGCCTCTTCGTGTACCGGACCCTTCCGGCTGCCATCGGTGCGTACGGACCGGGGCAGGACCCAGCAGTCGACGGCCATCCGGGCCGCCTGGCCCAACGCGGGTGGGTGTCCGATGGGGACAGCGGAGCCGGCGACACGTCACCCGGTGGCGCCCGGCCGGGCGCCACCGGGGTTCTGGCGATCAGAGGTTCGGGCGATACCGGCGGATCACCGGATCACTTGGCCTCCAAGTCGCTCCTGATCATGGACACCGCGGAAGCCAGGATGCCGATGGCCCTCTGCACCTCGCGGATGCCCTCGTTGGTCTGGGGCTCGTCCTTCTGGTCGACCCCGGCGACACACGCCTTGCTTCCCTGCTCGAAGTCGGTAAGGGCTTCCGCCCAGAAACCCTTGGCCTTCTCGCTCGGAGGGGTGCCGTACTTCTTCGCCTTGGCCACCGCTGCCAGCAGCTCCTGACAAGCGGTGCGCTTGTCGTCCATCACTTGCATGCTCGCCGTGTTGACCTGGCTCGAGCTGTCGGACAGCGCCTTGACGCTGTCGTCACCCCCCGAAGACCACCAGTCCTCCAACTCCTCGGCCGGGCTCGAGGAGCAGCCGACGAGCAGCACTCCGGTGGCGACGGTAGCAGTGGCGACAGTGAGCAAGCGGACGCCGAAGCGCATGGGACCCCCTATGTTCGAATCCCATTGATGTTGCCAGGAACCACCTTGCCGGGTAGGGCCAACGCGCGAACTGCCCATCGCAAGCGCTCCCGCTGCCCAGCGGCGGCCTCCGCCGGCCGGCGAGGCCTTCTCGATGACATCGACGCGACCCGAACCGCTTTCTCCGCGGCGTCCACAGCTTCTACCGCCGGTACTTCGCCTACGGCGGGTGAGGAAGGGCGCGCTCGTCATCTGGGCAGTGGAGGCGCTGGCACACCGGGCGGTGGGGCTTGGTCCGGGTATTGGAAGGGCTCCGGGCTCACGATGAAAAGGCTGTGGAAATGCTCGCTATTCCGCAGGAGAACCAGAAACGCATCGTCGACCCGTCGCCGTCCATCGGCCAGGCACCCGCCGACGACGAGGAGGAGACCCGGCTGCTGCTCCGCTTCGCGGCCCCCCGCGACCCCGTGATGATCGCGAAGTGGGTCCGTTTCCAGGTCTTCGACACCGAGCGCCAGGACTGGCAGCGCGACTAGGCCAGGCCCGGCTCTCCTACCGCCGGGCCGAGGAGATCTTCGAGGAGAACACCCGACTGCTAGCCAACCCGCTCGCATCACCCGACGACATCAAGGACCTGGACGGCTGGACCCTTCACCGACTCCGCCACAGCGCCCGCACACACGACGCCGAGAGTGGCACGTCCACGCCGATGCTCTAGGCCTGTTCCCGCCACGCCTCCGTCCGCGCACTGGAGCGCTAGCCCGCCCCGGCGTTGACGCTGTCGCCCGTCATGTCGCCGAGCGAGACCCCACCGGACGTCGCCGGACGTGACGTCCCTCGTTTGCGGCTGGTGACAGCGTTCTTACCAGCACCCCATGTCAGCTGGGCGGTACGCGACCCCGATGTCGACGCCGCTACGCACACCCGGCGCCCGCCCAGCCCAGCGCGCAGGGCGGGTAGACGATCCGCTTCGCGGACGTGCGGCCACTCCCCCGCCCTCCCCACAAGCACCTTGCCGCGTCCGACGGGTGCCTCATGGCCGAGGAGCAGAGCGCGGCTTTCACGGACAGTGCTGCCAGCTCGCCCGAAGGCGGGGTGCGTCGACCGTACGGGGAACGGCCCTGGCCTCCGGGGCCGCGACGGGGTCCGCACCCCGACAGCGCGAGAGCGCCCGGCACCCAGGCTGACCTGAGCTTTCTTGCTCCGCAGATTTCGGCCTGACCGCGGCACTCGAGGCGGATGGGCGAGTGCCGACGAGTGTGTTGAAGAAGCGGGCGAGCAGGGGCCGGTCGCGGTCGCGGAGTTCGTCGTGGCCGAAGCGGAACACTTCGTAGCCGTGGAGTTTCAGGTCGCGGTCGGCGGCCATGGTGGCGGCGTACTTTGCGCTGTCGGGCTCGGTTCCTTCGTTGCGGGTGTAGTGCTGCATGCCGTCGACCTCCAGCACCACGCGCCGGGTGCCTGGGAGCAGCATGAGGAAGTCCATGCGCAGGTTCGGCATGGCGGGTGCGCCGCGTTGGCGGAGGGTCTTGGGGTCCCAGTGCAGCCATATCTCCGGCAAGAGGGCGGGCACGTCGTTCAAGTGGTCGCGGTTGGCGTGGTGGTAGTGCGAGAACTGAGGTTCCCCCGGGATGCGGAGAGTGTTGACATCGGGTCAGATGGGACTCATGAGAGGACCAGTGGCCATGGCTGCACCCCGGAAATACTCGCTCGAGTTGCGTGAGCGTGCGGTACGGATGTATCGCACCGCGGAGCCGAAGCCCCAGATCAAGAAGCTGGCTGTCGACTTCGGCGTGCATCCCGAGGCCCTGCGCGGGTGGATCCGCCAGGCGGAGGCGGATGCCGGCGAACGCGATGACCGGCTCACCACCGACGAACGCGCCGAGCTCGCGGCCCTGCGCAAGGAGAATGTCCAGCTCAAGCGGGCCAACGACGTACTGCGGACGGCCTCGGCGTTTTTCGCGGCGCAACTCGACCCGACCCGGCCCAGGTGACGGCGCTCGTTGACGAGCACCCGTGCCTGGGAGTCGAGTGCGTACTTCGGGAACTGCACATCCCCTCCTCCACCTACTACCGCTGGCGCCGTGCAGAGGCCGAGCCGTGCGAGCGAAGGCGCCGTGACGTCGAGCTGACCGAGCGGATCAAAGAGATCCACGCGGATTCCGGCGGCAACTACGGCTCGCCGCGGGTACACGCCGTCCTCAAGCGTGAGGGTGTCCACGTGGGCCGCAAGCGGGTCGAGCGCCTGATGCGCGAGGCCGACATCGCGGGGGTCAGCCCACGGCGCAAGGGCTTCACGCGCCGGGACCCGAAGGCCACCCTGGCCCCGGACCTGGTCAACAGGGACTTCACCGCACCGGCTCCGAACCGGTTGTGGGTCACCGACCTCACCATGATCTCCACCGGTGAGGGGCCTCTGTGGCTCTCGGCGATCCGCGACGCCTTCTCCCGCCGGGTGGTCGCCTGGGAGACTTCCGCCCGCGCGGACGCCGACCTGGTGCTGACCACCCTGGAGTACGCCCTCGCGTCCCGCGAGGTCGAGCCCGGCCAGCTGATTCATCACGCGGACCACGGCTGTCAATACACGTCTATCAAGCTCACAACCCGGCTAATGAGAGCTGGAGTTGAAGCGTCCATGGGCTCGATCGGCGACTCATACGATAACGCTCTCGCGGAGAACCTCTGGATGCTCATCAAAACCGAGGGCCTCCGTGGCCGGACCTTCACCACCCGGGCTGAGGCGAACCTCGCGCTCTTCGAGTACATCGATGGCTTCTACAACTCCCGTCGCATCCAGGAACGGCTCGGCTTCCTCAGCCCGATCGAGTACGAAGAGAAGCACTACGCCAACCAGGCGACGGCCGAACCAGCGAACCTGAACACCCGTCAACCCCTCCTGACCAGCTAATCAGCAACTCCCGAACAACGGGGGAACCTCAAACAGGTTCTTCTGTCCTGGGGAGTTTGGTGGCAGTGAAGCCTCCATGCGGCTGTAGAGGGCCCGTGTCGCCTGCTCCTGATCGGTCATCTTCCGGGTTTCCTGCCACCAGGACAGGAGATCTCGCCAGAGGAGTCCTTCTTTGCCGATGGGGCGGTCGTAGACCAGCACCTCGTCGGCGCGTTCGGCTATCTCGATGTCGTTGTCTAGGGCGCTGGTGAAGCGGATGTCGGGCTTGCCCAGGGTGGCGAAGATGAGGGACGCGGCCGCTTCGTTTCTGTCTGCCATGACTCGTCCGATCCGCCTGGCCCACAGGCCCGAGGCCGAGCCCCGGGCCAGGCTTCCACATCACGGACTTACACGATCTTTCAGACACGCTCCAGCGAAGTCGCTCACCTGCTGCTCCTCGGCTGTGTCGTGGGCGACGGCATAGGTGGGTCGGGCCTGGACGGCCGTGTAGATGCGGGCCAGGTACTCGCCGAGCAGGCCCAGGCAGAAGAGCTGGACGGCGCCGAAGAACAGCACCGTGATGACCAGGGAGGTCCAGCCGGGCAGGGCCTTTCCCAGGGTGTAGACGGTGATCGTCCAGGCGAGGAACAGGAAGCAGACCACGAGGCTGAGAGCGCCCATCGCCGTTGCCAGGCGCAGCGGGGCGGCCGAGAAGCCGGTGATGCTGTCGAGGGCCAGCATCACCATCTTGCGAAGGGGGTACTTGGTGGCGCCGGCCACGCGTTCCTCGCGCCGGTAGGTGATCTGTCCACTCGGGAAGCCCAGTGAGGGTATGAGCAGGCGGTAGACCTGCCGCTGGTCTGGCAGTTCTTTGAGACTTTCCAGGACCGGCCGGGACAGCAGGCGGAAGTCGCCGACCTGGGCCGGGACGTGTGCCCCGACCGTGCGGCGCACCAGCCGGTAGTACGCGGCTGCGGTCCGGCGCTTGAACACGCTGTCGGTGGAGCGGTCGGCTCGGACGCCGTAGACGACGTCCAGCCCCTCCGCCCGGGCGAGGGCCAGCATCCGCGGGATGGCCTCCGGCGGGTCCTGGAGATCGGCGTCGATGCTGACCGCGTAGGAGCCGCGTGCCCGGTGTAGCCCGGCGGTGAGGGCCGCCTGGTGGCCGCTGTTGCGCCGCAGGGACACGACACGCAGTTGGGGCCAGAGCACACGCAGGTCTTCCAGCATCCGGGCGGTCGCGTCGGTCGAGCCGTCATCGACGGCGAGGACCTCATACGGTTCACCGCACCCGTCCAGGGTGGGCCGCAGCCGCGCGGCCAGCGCGGTCAGGGCCTCTTCCTCGTTGTACATAGGGACGACGACCGAAAGTGTCAACGGTCCCAGGTATGTCTCGTCGTTCGCGGCGGTCGTCATGCGGGACTCTCCGGGCGGTGGTATGTCAGGCGGGTTACTGGGGACGGACGCGGTCGGAACTACACGAGGACGCCGGAGAAGAACATCGCTCCCAGCAGGGCGTACTGAACGGCGCACAGAGCCAGCAGCACCACCTGGACCCATCGGGGCATGCGCGGGACCAGGATGAGCGCGACGAACATCTGGGCGTGGTTGCGGTACCAGGACATCTGCGCGTCGGCGAGGAACGGGGTAAGGAAGACGCCCACCGTCAGGATCAAGGCGGCCCACTGCTCGACCTCCAGGCGCCGGTGCCGGACGAGCTGGACGACGGCCGTCGCCACGACGAGCAGGACGAAGAGGACATTCAGCCAGAACTGGGTGTGGTGCGCGGCCTGGCTGTGCTCCACCAGCCAGGGCAGGTGGCCCTTGGGTCGGTACCACTCGCTGAACGGGACGCCGTAGGCCTTGGCCATCGCGGAGAAGGGCTCGTGCAGGCCGCCCTGCTTGTAACTGGACTCCTGGATGATCTCGTACGCGTCCCACTTGCCGGTGGCCTGCCACATCAGCCATTTGGCCCACAGCACGCCGCTGCCGGCGATGGCCGCCGCTCCCGCGCCCTTGGCGCACCGTACCGGCCAGGGGTCCTTGCGCCAAGCGAAGAGCACGCTGGCCAGCAGCATGCCCACGGCGACCGCGCCGACGAGATGACAGGCTGTGGCCACGAACCCGCTCGCTGCGGCGATGACCCAGGACCCGCGTTTGACGCCGACGACACAAGCGAGGAGGGCGAGCGTGCCGGTGGCGATCGGAAAGATCGCATGGAAGTAGATCCCGCCGGGGAAGACCGCACCGATGGCTAGCGTGAGGCCGGTGGACCAGCTGAGCTTGCCGCCGAGCAGCCACCACAGCACCGCGAACATGCCGAGCAAGGCCACTTCGGTGATGACCACAGCGGATATCTCGTACGACAGCCCAGTGGCGGAGAACGCCCGAACCATCATGGGATACCCGGGGAACCAGGCCACGTTCCCGCACATCACATCCGGGAAGTTCGGGTAGCGCTCATGGCACCAGAACATCTCGTAGCCGGTCTTGGCGATCGACAGGTAGTGCTCGGAATCCCATCGCCGACGCCCCGCCGTGGACCAGTAGGCCACGCTGGAACCGTCACCGGCGATGGAGGCCTTGGCGATCATCCAGGTGATCAGGTTCGAGACGAGCCAGGCGACAGCGGGAGGCAGCAGAAACCTGCGCCAGTCACGGCGGAGTACGGACGTGAGCGACTCGATCATCACGCGGTGGCGAACAGAAGGGCGCTTCTCAGAGGCATGAACATGAAGGCGGCCCCCTTCGCGGTCGTGCACCCCGTTCTCGTAGCCACGGTGAATGAACATGCTCCCGTGGCCGCCCGATGGCGGAGGTGTGGTGTGGTGCGGTCTCTACAAGACTCGGCGAGATCGGCCGGGTGGTGTCTCCCCCGACTGACGGACGCGACGGCGGGTTCCCCGGCCCGCCAATCGGCTTACTTAGACCGTGTCCTATGTGGTGAGGCGTCGTTGAGCTTTGCATGGGGCGGGGTACTTGGAGTTGGATTGTTCCGGACGGGCTGTGGGATATCGCGGAGCCGCTGATCCCGCCCTCGAAGGTGCGGGCGCAGGGTGGCGGAACTGCGGATACGCCTGATGAGACGCTGTTCGCAGCGATCATCTACGTGCTGGTCAGCGGATGCGCTTGGCGGTCGCTGCCGCCGTGCTTCGGGATATCGAAGTCGACCGCCCACCGCAGGTTCCTGGTCTGGTCGAGGGCTGGAGTGTGGGGCCGGCTACACGAGGAGATCCTGCACCGCCTCGACGACGCCGGCCTCCTCGACCTCTCCCGCGCAGTCCTGGACTCCGCCCACGTCCGCGCTAAAAAGGGGGCGAACTCACAGGTCCGAGCCCCGTGGACCGGGGCAAGCCGGGCTCCAAGATGCACGTCCTGTCGGATGCGAACGGACTGCCCCTCCTCGTCGGCATCAGCGCCGCCAACACCCACGACAGCCTCGCGCTCAAGCCCATGATCACGGGCCACCAAACGAGACACGACCCCCATCGTGGCCGCTACTTCAAGCCCCGGCGCCTCCACGCCGACAAGGCCTACGACATTCCCCACCTGCGAAAATGGTTACGCGGGAAACGGATCGGGGTCCGTATCGCACGCAAGGGCGTCGAGTCATCGGAACGACTCGGCCGGCGCCGGTGGGTGATCGAGCGGACCATGTCGTGGCTGACCGGCTACCGCCGCCTCAACCACCGCTACGAACGCCACCCCCGCAACTACCTGGCCTTTCTGAGCCTCGCCGCAGCCATCTGCTGCTACAAACGGCTCGCCCGCCTCACCACATAGGACACGGCCTAAGCGACCTGCTCCGACCGGGAGCCCCGGGCCGAACGCACGCCAGGGGTCCAGTGAGCCAGCCCTACCACCACGCCGATGCAGACTTCTGGAGGAACACCAAACTGAAGCTTCCCCTTGGTCTTGGACACCTGGAGACTGGGACGTGAGGTTCCAGAGGAAGTAGTGCCGGGTGGGAAACAAGTACACGAAGCGGTACCCGGCGGGACGCGATCGCGCTCGTCTGTTCGTCGGGCAGGACGGTGACGGAGGTCGCCCGGGAGCTCGGGGTCAGCCCGGAGAGTCTGCGCAACTGGGTCCGCCGCGATCAGGCCGACCGCGGCGAGGGGGCCCCGGGCGAGCCGACCAGCGCCGAACGCGAGGAACTGAAACGCCTGCGCAGGCAGAACCGCGAGCAGCAGCAGACCATCGAGATCCTGAAAAAGCGACGGCCTTCTTCGTGAAGGAGAGCGACCGGTGAGCGAGCTCTACCGGTTCATCCACGCGGAGAAGGTCTGCTGTCCAGTGTCCCTGCTGTGCCGCGCGGTGAAGATCGCCCGTTCCTCCTACTACGCCTGGTGCGACGGTGAAGCCGCCCGCCAGGCAGCCGACGACGCGCTCGCCCACGAGATCACCGTGCTCCACATTGCCTCCCGCAAGACCTACGGCGTCCCGCGGATTCACGCCGGGGCTACGGCGTCTGGGCCGGAAGGCGAACCGCAAGCGCGTCGCCCGGATCATGCGGCAGGCCGGCATCCAGGGCGTCACCCGCCGCAAACGGCGCTCACTGACCCGCGCGGACAAGAAGGCCCGGCCGGCCCCCGACCTGATCGGCCGCGACTTCCACGCCGAAATCCCCGGCACCAAGCTGGTCGGCGACATCACCTACCTGCCCACCGCCGAGGGCTGTCTCTACCTCGCCTGCTGGCTCGACCTGGCCACACGCGAGATCGTCGGCTACGCCATGGCCGACCACGAGGGGCCCTCGAGGGTGAAACCCCAGGCAGGCCAGGGTGTCCTGGGGTGCGTGGCGGGCCCACTGCCCGATCGCGGCGTAGGAACGGGCGCCGGCCAGCGGTCAAAGCACCGAGACGAGGCTGTGAAGCCGACCCCGCCGAGCGCGTGGATACGGCAGGCAGGCCAACCGCGCCGCCGTGCCGGGAAGCTCACGCAGTTCACGCGAGGGCGACTTGAACAGACAGGCGATGTCAGACTGACGACACATCGGAGCTCCGGTGATCGGGTGACTTGGTCGGTCCCCTTGATCATCGGAGCTTCGATGCATGCCCAAATGCCGTACTGAAGGTTCGTCACATCCCTGTGACCAGCAGGTTCGCCAGGCCATCAGGACTATGAATCAGCCCTGCGCTCAACCGGCCCCCAACGCACGGCACTTTCAGTCCTCATACCGCCCGCATGCCCGAACCGACAGATCGTCAAGCAAGGCTATAAAAATCGGTACCTGGCACGGTGAACTCCAGGACACAAGCTCAGAACTGACTCAAGTCCGTTGCCTGCCTGGAACCTCGACGGGCAAGATTCGTACACATCTGCCGACCTGGTATGACAACGGATTCACTTGGCGCCTTCCCGGATGCGCGTTTACTCATCCCGCCTCCTGCCTGACTTGGGAAGCTTCAGAGATGAGATCGATATGCGCGCGAGCCCGGCAGTGCCACGTGGCCACCCCCATGCGAGCAAGCGGGTCCATTTCGCCCGTCACCTGGTCGGCAACTTGGCACGAAATACTGCTACCTCAACAGCCCATTGAGGCGATTCCCTCCCTTTTGGAGCCACCCCATACACCCCTCCCCCCGTGTCCCTGCCAGGATCCGCGTCCTCATCGCGGACGACCACCCCGTCTACCGCAGCGGTCTCCGGAGCGTTCTGGCCGGCGGCTACTCCTTCGAGGTGGTGGGGGAATACCAGGACGGGCAAGCCGCCCTCTCCGCAATCCGCGAGGTCAAGCCGGACGTAGCCGTTCTCGACTACCGGATGCCGTTGCTCAACGGCAGCCAAGTGGCTCGGGCTCTGTCAGAAAAAAACTCGCCCACCAAAATACTCATCCTCTCCGCGTTTACAGAGGCTGCCATCGTCTACAAGGCCCTGCAGGACGGCGCTTCCGGCTACCTCACGAAGACAGCCGAGGCGGACGAGATCGCCCGGGCAGTCATGGCCTGCTCCCGAGGCGAGACTGTCCTGCCCTCCCAACTGACAGCCGCTCTCGTTTCCGAGATACGGATCAGAGCCGAGGCGCGCCGCCCACACTTGTCCGATCGGGAAACGCAGATACTGGAAATGCTGGCGGCAGGCATGTCCACCCCCGAAATGGCACGCACCATGTTCCTCGCACCTTCAACAGTCAAATCCAACGTGCAGCACGTCTTGGGCAAACTCGGAGTCTCCGGCCGTTCTGCGGCCGTCGCCGAAGCCATGAGGCGTGGAATCCTCACCTGACCTCGATTCTGCAGCAGGGTTGGGTCGCTTGGCGTGGCTACGCCAAGCCTGGTTCCCTGCTGCCGGACTCATGGACCGGAGGCTTGCGTTCCGAAGGGGGGAGGCGAGTGGGGGATGGGCGGACGCCCTCGCAGACCATTCCTCACCCCCTTCCACACCGCCTTATGGCCGATGTCTGAAGAGAAGCCTTCCGCTGTCATGAAGGGAGGATTTACCTTCCGCGTCGACCTGACGTCGCCGTGCTGCTTGAACGAGGATGGCCATGAGCGCCAGGACCTTCACCACCCCACCCGTAACCCTTCGCCTGGCCGGGCGTGACGAGCCCGTTCGCGACGCGAGAAGAATGGTCTGCGGCCTGCTTGCAACGTACGGCCTCTTGGCCTGCGAGGAAGCTCGTAGCCGAGCCGATGACATCCTGCTGGTGGTCTCCGAGCTGGTCACCAACACCCACAGGCACGCCGACGGAGCCGAGGAGATACGCGTTCAGTGGCAGGACGGACAGCTGACGGTGGAAGTCGAAGACACCTCCGACGCACCGCCCGAGGAAATCGCGGAGGCAGCGCGGGGTGAAGCCGGCGGATACGGCTACCAGCTGATCACCGCCCTCACGGACCGCTGGGGCGTCACTCCCCGAGACGAAACCACGCCCGGGACAACGCCACGGGGCGGCAAAACGGTCTACGCCGTCTTCACCCTCACGCGGTCACTGTGCACGACCCTCGGCCCTGCACCGAACGCCATCACCTCCCCGTGAGCCAACCAGCCCGGACAAAGGAAGGGGAGAGTGCAGCGCAGCGCTACCCCACGACACCGCCGCCCTGCACCCGGTTGCCGCCTGCCGGTGCGGGACCCGGGCAGCGTGTTAGCCGGGAACCGACCCCGCGACTCTAGGTAGGGCTCGGGCAGCGGCACATCGGTGGATCGCACCGGCGACATACCTAGTCCATGCGCCTAGTCCATGCGCCTAGTCCATGCGGGCAGGAGGCTCCACCAGTCGAAAGGGTCCGCCGGAGAGAACTCCGGTGAACCTTTCCGGCCACAGCACTAGCGGCCGGGCTGGGATTCGATGGTCCTGGTGGCCTTGAGGATCACCTGTGTCACTGCATCGGGGCGGGAGGCCGCGACAGCATGAGCGGCCTTCACCTCAGTGGTCTGGGACTTGGCCCTCTGGGCCATGAAACGCTGGGCAGCGGGAGGGATCGCCTTGTCCTCGTTGGCGACGAGGTACCAGGAGGGGATGTCCCGCCAGGCAGCCTCGGCGCTCGGTTCGCCCAGGCTCGACGCTTCGACTGGCCGCTGGGTCGCTGCCATGACGTCGGTCTGGACAGCGGGAAGGTCACCCGCAAAGGCTTCGCGGAACTTGTCGGGCTTGATGTAGAGATCCGTTCCGGCACCCCCGTTGGCGTTCGTGTAGGGAAGGGTGGTGGTGGCGTTGGGAAGCTCACTTCCGGGAAATGCGCCGAGAATGTCGTTCGCGCTTTCTCCCTTGTCCGGAGCGATCGCAGCAACGTAGACCAGGCCCTTCACCTGCGTTGCACCAGCAGCGGCATTGCTGATCACCTCACCGCCGTACGAGTGACCGACGAGGACGACAGGGCCGTCAATCCCCCGGAGAACACTCGCAAGGTACGCGGAATCCTGCGCCAGGCCACGCAGGGGGTTCGCAGGAGCGATCACGGCGTAGCCATTCCCCTGAAGCTGTTGAACCACGCGGCTCCAGCTCGAGGAATCCGCGAAGGCCCCGTGCACGAGCACCACCGTGGGCTTGACGGCTGCCACCCTTTCCGTACCCTTCGCTGCCGCCGATCCGGCGGGAGCCACCATGGCCGCGATGACAACAGCCGCCCCGAGGGAGGTGGCTATTCGATTGACTCGCATATCAATATCTCCTCACAAGATCCGTTGCGGCACATCGTGTCGGAGAAAATCCAGCCCGGCATCCCCCATTGGCGCTACCCAAAGAGAGTAGGTATAAAGACAAAAAAATGCGCCCCACTTGTTGGATGCAGCCAAAAAACAATGCACATTCAAGCCAAAACCAAGGACTGTTGACGAATATCCCGCCGATCGCGTTTTCGTGTATGAATGTGGTGATTTGCCTCGATTCATCAGCGGTACTGTTTTTTATAGCCTTGCTTGACGATCTGTCTGTTCGGACATACGGGCGGCATGAGGACTTCAAGTGCCGTGCGTTGGGGGCCCGTTGAGCGGGAGGCGCGGCGGATGCCAGACCGCCGGCCTGTTCGATCAGGTTGTGAGGCAGGCGGAGGTCGCCCGGTTGCTGGGGGTGTCCGGGCAGGCGGTCGGCCAGTGGCACACGGCGTGGCGGGAGGGCGGTCGTGAGGCGCTGGTGGCGCGGTCGGACCGAACTCACTTCCATCTGACGGAGCAGCAGGAGCAGGAGTTGCTGCACGAGCTGCGGCATTGTCACGTTGTCGGTGGGGGTCTGGGATGATCTTCGGGTTGTCCGTCTGTGGAGGAAGCCTGTCGTGTCGCCGAGCACGCCGTCGTATGCGAATCACCGCTACCCGGCCGAGATCATCGCGCATTGTGTGCGGCTGTACTTCCGCTTCCCCCTCTCCTT
Organism: Streptomyces sp. NBC_01264; assembly: GCF_026340675.1. Lineage (NCBI taxonomy): Bacteria > Bacillati > Actinomycetota > Actinomycetes > Kitasatosporales > Streptomycetaceae > Streptomyces > Streptomyces sp. NBC_01264. The sequence goes on along the minus strand of NZ_JAPEOX010000006.1, from coordinate 32,245 downwards.
ACGCGAGGTGGAGGAGATGATGCTCGAGCGGGGCGTGATCGTCTCCTACGAGAGCTTCCGCCGCTGGTGTCGAAAGTTCGGCCAGGCCTACGCCACCGCCCTGCGCCGCAGGCGCCCGCAGGCCGCCGATAAGTGGCACTTGGATGAGGCTTTCGTCAAGGTCGGCGGGGTGCGGAAGTACTTGTGGCGTGCCGTCGATGCGGACGGCAACGTGCTCGACATCCTGGTCCAGAACCGGCGTGACAAGGCCGCGGCCAGGCGTTTCTTCCGTCGGCTTCTCACCACCACCGGGCAGGTCCCGAGGGTGATCGTCACCGACAAGCTGAAGGCGTACGGGGCGGCACACCGTGAGGTGATGCCCTCGGTCGAGCACCACGCGCACAAGGGCTTGAACAACCGGGCGGAGAACTCCCACCAGCCCACCAGACAGCGCGAACGCGCGATGAAAGGATTCCGCAGCATGGGGTCCGCGCAAAAGTTCCTGTCCGCGTTCACCGGGATCTCACCCCACTTCCGAACCGGACGCCACCTCACGACCGCCCGCCGCCACCGCCTCGAAATGACCGTCCGCTTCACCATCTGGAACCAGATCACCGGCGTCGCCGCCATGCCCTCCGCGGCCTGAGCAACCAGCCGCCGACGGCTTCTTCACGCCCTCAAACGATCACACCACCGACAACGTGACAGCACCGGCAGCAGGGGCAAGACCGGGTAGACCGAGTCCAGAGGCCGGTTCTGCCATTCGTGCATGCCCTCGAACACCTTGTGCTTCTCATGCCCGAGGTGGTCGGTGATCTCGCCCTCGAGGGCGGACTCGAGGATCCTCTGAGTCAGCTGCTGGAGCAGTCCGCCCTCGCCGGCGCGCAGGAAGTACAGACCGAGCTGCTCCAGGCCCAGATCGAGGTGCGACAGCCTCTCGAAGGTCGACGGACACCTGCTGCGGCTGCGGCACTCCATGGCCTGGCCTGGCCTGGCCGCCGAGGCAAACGGCTGCCGGCTTGCCACGACAGGGACCGCTGCGATAAGGGACACCGGACCCGTCCCGGTGACGCCCACCGCGCGATACGTCGGCATGCGGTCCTGCGCTCCGCAGCTTGTCCAGGAGCGCCTGTTCAACGGCATGCACGTCCACATCGGCATTCCAGATCGGGAAGCGGGTGTGGAGGTCCTCAACCGCATCCGCGGCTGGCTGCCGGCGCTGGTGGCGCTGTCCGCGAATTCGCCCATGTGGGACGGGTACGGGCACTGTCACATTGTCGGCGGTGTGATCGTTTGATGGTGTGTCAGGGTGTGCTGAGGCCTGGTGGTGGCGTGGTTCAGGCTGCCGCGGACATGCCGACAGTGCCGGTGATGTGGTTCCAGATGGTGAAGCGGATCGTCATTTCGAGGCGGTACCGGCTGGCGGTCATGAGGTGGCGGTGGGATCGGAAGTGGGGTGAGATTCCGGTGAAGGCAGACAGGAACCCCTGGGCTCCGCCTGGGCTGCGGAAGCCTTTCATCGCCCGTTCGCGCTGCCGGGTGGGCTGGTGGGAGTTCTCCGCCCGGTTGTTCAATCCTTTGTGGGAACGGTGTTCCACCGAGGGCATCACCTCACGGTGCCCGGCCCCGTACGACTTCAGCTTGTCGGCTCCTCACCACCACCGGGGCACAGTCCCGGTGGTGGTGAGGAGCCGACGGAAGAAGCGCCTGGCCGCAGCCTTGTCCCGCCGGCTCTGGACCAGGATGTCCAGGACATTGCCGTCCCGGTCGACGGCCCGGTACAAGTATTTCGACGTCCCGTTGATCTTGATGAAGACCTCGTCGAGGTGCCATTTGTCGCCGGGCTGCGGGCGTCGCCGACGCAGAACGTTGGCCTAAGGGTTGTCCCGCAAATGATCTTTGAATCGTCCAGGGAGCCGGGCGGCTGCAAGTTCCGGGATCGGGTAGGTCGCGAGTACCCAGCACAGCCTGGCCGTCGGCAGGCTGCGTCTGTGGGAATGGGCAACACACCCCAAGATCACCCGAGCGATCCGGCCGATATCCGAGCAAATCGCTTGGTTCTGGGGCATCGCAGACAGCTCACCCCCTCCGGGAACTTGAAGTCGCCCTGGCCTCGGGGTCATCTCCGACTCAGAGTCAAGGTCACATGCAGTCCTGAATCTCCACCGCGATCGCGTCCGATTGCGTTCCCATCACAACCTGAGCAGAATTCCCCAACACTACGACACCGAACGCCCCAGCCCGCTTGAGGGCACTCTTATCGATAAGCGCCGGATCCTCAACCTCCACTCGAATCCTCGTAATGCAGCCCTCGATATCGGCGATATTTTCCACACCACCAAGAGCATTGACGACAATTTCAGCAAGACTCGCAGAAGGCATTCTTTTCTCCAGGATTCGAGTGCAACATTTTAATTAACGAGAAGTTCCACAACGGCCACAGATGTTCGGATCGACTTCCAGGTCGAGGAGAGCTCACGCGACGGGAACTATGGCCATCGCATACGCATCCGAGGCGACTATCTGTTTCACGTGCTCTTCAACTGGCACTCCGGCAGGAAATTTTGCATACGAGACATACAGGCATACGTAGCGCTCACGCCAGCAGGCGTCGCGCCATTCCCTGAACGCTGGATACTCGACCCGCTCATTCCCTGGCAGCGCAAGATGCGCCCACCCGTCACTCGTCAGCTCGAACACCAAGTTTCCCTTTAGGTGCCTGGTCAGCGCGCCCGGTGCAGGATCCATCCCCAAAGCCTTGGCTACGGAGGGCATGAAATCCGGTTCGCTTTCCACCTCAGTTTCTGCGAGAAGAGCGTAGGCAGGGACGCTGCCCCCCGGAACTGCTGATGTCCAGCCAGCCATGGCCAGCCGGCCAAAGCACCCACCAGCCAGGGTACTAATCTTCACTTCCACCGCACTCACTCCCTCTTCAGCAGGCACTAAAGAGGAACTTAAACGCTGCACGAAGCCCACACAGGTGCACTAGAGGCCGACTTACGGGCAATCATTCATGCCTGCAAGGGAGGACTCCGACAGTGATGCGGATATTCTTGACGAGGCTGAAATTTCCCAGACCAGTCGACGATCACATATAGCACCGGGGGAAGATCCTGCTCCCTACGATTTCATGGCACACGCCAGGAATGGACTGCCCTAAGGTTTGTCCCGCAATTGATCTCTGGAGCATGGTCGGCTGCTTCGCAGAGATGGGACTGAGCCTGTTGCTCGGCCCGGAGGAGGTTGTGCAGGCGGGCGATGCCGAGCATGGCGTGGTGGACTCCGTCGCCTTTGAGGCGGCAGTCGCGCAGGATCTTCCAGGTCTTCATGCGCGCGAAGACGTGCTCGACGCGGGCTCGGACCTGCTTGTGGGAGCGGTTGTGCTCACGCTTCCAGTCGCACAGGTCGCCGCCAGCAGGACGGCGATGGGGAATGATCAGCCCGGTTCCCGGATAGCCGCCGTCGGCAATCGTTGCAGTCCTACCGACGGCGGCTTTTGCCGGACTCGGACCAGGCCTTGCAGTCGTTGCGGTTGCCAGGCATCGGACGACCCACGAGAACGACCTGGCGGCTGTCTGCGTCGATGAACACCTGGTGGTTCGTGGAGTATCGATAGTTCTTCGACTGCTCCGCGATCGTGTGATCGCGGGTGGGCACGAGAGTGCCGTCCACGATGAGCACGGTGCCCTTGCGGAACCGCTGCCGCTGCTTGAGCGCGAGCAACGGTGCCGTGCTGGTGACTATCCGGTCCGCCGCGGACTTCGAGATGCCGAACAGGGGCGCGATCTGCCGCAGCGTCAGGTTGGTTCGCCAGTAGACGGCCACAGCAGGACCCGATCCTCAAGCGACAGTGACCACGGGCGCCCCCGGCTTACCTCGTCCGCGCCCTCACGGCGAAGGACGGTGATCAGCTTGCAGAAGAGCTGCGGGCTCAGCCCGGTGAACGGGACTATCCGCGAAGGCTCCGAAGCCATGATCACACCAGCCATACCAAGATCATGGCAGGCGAAGATCACGCCTTTCCCCAGCTCAGGAAGTTTCCAGCGCTGGGGGAAGGTTCGCGCTCGTGTAGGCGTCCGCGACGCTGAACACACTGGCGCAAGTCGGGCACTCAGCACGGCCGAAGAGGTGCCTGATGCCCTCCGCGATGCGCTGTTGCCCGTCGCGGACCGCAGTGGCGTGCATCCAGCGGCCGGGGTCAGGAAGCCCCTCCACTTTGGCCGGCAGCAGCTCCCGCCGCTCGACGTCGCCGCGATCCCAGTCGCGGATGGCCGAGTAGAAGCCGTAGTCCCCGATCGCGATGGTCACCTCCGCCACGCAGTGCGGACAGGACACCGTGTAGAAGTCGTCGGCGAAGTTCTCCAGGGCGGCACTCCAGTGGTACTGCCCCGCGAGCGCGAGCAGATCACCGAAGACCCGGTGGTACTCGGCAGGGCGGCTCCGCAGTCGCTGGTCCGCCAGGTCGCGCAGCCGGCTGAGCACCTCTGGACGGCCCGCGAGCAGGACTTCCCCGTCAGGATGCTGCAAAGTGCCGCGCGCGATGGCGCCCGCCAGTTCAAGAGCCTGCGCAGTTGCGGGGGCCAGGCCAGCCAACCGGGACAGAGCGGCAAAGCTCGCCGGCGAGACAGTCTCACCGTGTAGGCATAGACGATCCCAAAGCTCCTCCCATGCCTCGGGAACTTCCTCCCGCTCGACCAAATCGAGAAGCACCGGCACTCGCTCAGTCTCCCCGTGGGCGTCCACCACCTGCGTCCAGTCCGTCACCACTGCATTCAACCGCTCCCGGAGCCCCAGGTGTCAACTAGCCAGAGGGCGGAGCCGCACTTTCCCTTGATCATTACGGGACAGCCCTTAGCCCGCCTCTGCCACCGGCGATGGCACGCCCACTCCGACACCACACCATGATCAGAAACCACGCCAGCTGCTATCTACAGCTGCCGTAGCTGAGCGCGGCGTCGGCGGCGTCTGCCAGCTCCCGGATCGAACGGAATGCGCGGTTCGCGAGGAGGTCCTTGACGATCTTCCACATGTGTTCCACGGGATTCAACTCGGGCGCGTAGGGGGGCAACTGGACAATCCTGGGCCAGCGCTCCTGCCCCGCAGCCCACTCACGTACCTCGGCGCTGGTGTGGCTGGAGTAGTTGTCCCATACGAGTGTGACGGGCTCGCCGAGGCGGGCGTGCAGCATGGTCAGCAGGAGCGGGAAGTGCTTCCTGATGTACCCTCGCCGCTCTTGTGCCACACGAACAGCCGCGGTTCGGATCCGGGCCGGCAGGCCACGCACGCCACTATGTTCTCCCGGTCCCCGCGCGACCCGTTCAACTTGATCACCGGGGTGACGCCCCGCTGCCCCCAGGTACGCCGCACGACCCCGATGAGCGCCGCCCCTGACTCGTCCTCGAAGACGATCCAGCGTCCCTCGGTCACGGCCTGCGCGGATGGGATACCGCCGGCCACGTCCTCGTGCGCCATGCGGCGATCGCCTCCTCGTCCCTCTGGAGGGCCTGCGTCTTCGGCACCTGCCACGACCAGCCCAGACGGTCCATGAGGTACCACACACCCGGCACCGAGAACCGCACCCCGAACCTCTCCTCGATCACCCACGCGATCCGCGACAGCGTCCAGCCCTGGCCCTCCCAGCCATGCGCCGACGCCCCCAGCCGCAGCAGGCACAGCAACTCATGCTCCTGCTACTCCGTCAGATGGAAGTGAGTTCGGCCCGACCGCGCCACCAGCGCCTCAGGACCGCCCTCCCGCCACGCCGTATGCCGCTGGCCGACCGTCTTTCGGGACACCCCCCAGCAACCGGGCGACCTCCACCTGCCTCACACCCTGTTCGAACAGACCGGCGGCCCGCATCCGCCGCGCCTCCCGCTCAACCAGCCCCGAACGCACGGCATTTCAAGTCCCCATGCCGCCCGTATGCCCGAACCGACAGATGGTCAAGCAAAGCCATAAAGATCAGTACACCACTCCAGGGGACATGACCCCAATCCCCACCACCCCGGAACCTGCAGCCGCCCTGCCGCTGGGAACGCCGCACCGAACTCCACGCCGCATTCGCCTCCCTGACTTTCAGCCTCATCTGCTGGCGACGCCTCAAACAAGCCCGAATCATGATCGTTTTACAAGCTCTTAGCTTGAGTTTTATCCTCGAGGGTCGAATCGTTCTTCGAACTCGACCACTCGTGGTGGTAACTCCCGTACGGCAGGGCGGCCTTCGTCTGATCCTGTGCTCCGTCACAGAGGCACGAAATCAGCCGAAGGCCGTAGGGGTGAGTCTGCTGTATCACGATGTCCAGCGGGAGCCGTTCGGGGTGTTGTCACGCTTCCGGACGGAGTTGTACGCGTCGATGACGGCCCGTGGCGACGCACTGTTCGAGTTGACCGACGCGGTGCTGTGTGCGGACGGTCCGGTGAAGACGCTGGTCGGTCTGGCACTTGCGCCGGAGCACCGGCGTGGCCATGGAGCCCTGTATGCCGGGCTGAATCATGGGCGACTGGATGTGGGCCGGCTACGGAGGGCCCTGGTCTCTGTCCCGCTGCCGAAGGCGGCCGACGGCCGTCTGGTCCTGGCCGTCGATGTCTCGCCGTGGTTGCGGCCGGATGCGGACACCGCCCCTGAGCGGTGCTTTTGCCATACCTACGGGTACGGCGACAACAAGCATCTGATGATCCCGGGCTGGCCCTACCAGATCGTGGCCGCTCTGGAGACGGGCCGGACCTCGTGGACCGCCGTGCTGGACGCGATCCGGATCGAGCCGGGCGCCGACGTCGCCGCGGTTACCACCGCCCAGATCAGAGAGGTCGTCGATCGCCTCGTCGAAGCGGGCCAGTGGCGGGAGGGCGATCCCGACATCATGATCGTGGTCGACGCGGGCTATGACGCTCCGCGCCTGGCCCACCTGCTGGCCGACCTGCCCCTCGAGATCCTGGGCCGGACGCGATCGGACCGGGTGATGCGCCGGCCGGCGCCCTCCCGCGAGGAATTCCACCGGGACCACCCCGCCGGCGGACGCCCGCCCAGGCACGGAGGCGAGTTCGTCTTCGGCCGGCCGGACACCTGGGGCGGCGAGCAGGCGGTCACCGTCACCGACACCCGCCGCTACGGGAAAGCGACCGCGCAAGCGTGGGACCGGCTCCATCCTCGGCTGACCCGCCGGGCGGCCTGGATCGACCATTCTGCCGAGCTGCCCGTCATCGAGGGCACCGTCATCCGCCTGAAGGTCGGGCACCTGCCCTCGGGCGGAGACCCGAAGCCGGTGTGGCTGTGGTGGTCCAGGACCGGCGCCACCGCGGCTGACGTCGACCGCTGCTGGCAGGCCTTCCTGCGAAGGTTCGACGTCGAGCACACATTCCGCTTCTGGAAGCAGACCCTGGGCTGGACCCGCCCCAAGCTCCGCAGCCCCGAGGCCGCAGACCGGTGGACATGGCTCCTGGCTGCCGCCCACACCCAGCTCAATCTCGCCCGGCCGCTCGCACAGGACCTCCGGCATCCCTGGGAGAAGCCGACCCCACCCGAACGACTCACCCCCGCCCGGGTCCGACGCGGGTTCAGGAACATCCGAACCGCCACTGGTTCACCAGCCGGTGCACCCAAACCCGCCCGCCCCGGCCCCGGACGGCCACCCGGATCGAAGAACCGGCACCCCGCAGCACGCCACAACGTGGGAAGAGTCCTCGTCACAGGCCAGCCCTACCAGCGACCCGCCCACCACAAGGTCGGCACCAAACCCCGCCGAACAGGATAAAACTCAAGCTGAGACGTCATCTCATTTGGTGAGCCGGCGGTAGCAGATGAGAGTGCAGGCGATGCTGGCGAAGGCAAGGAAATGCTCGGCTTTGCGTTCGTAGCGGCGGTGTAGGCGGCGGCAGCCGGAGAGCCAGGCCATGGTGCGCTCGACGGTCCAGCGGTGGCGGCCCAGCCGCTGCGAGGATTCAACGCCTCGGCGGGCAATGCGGTGCCTGATTCCGCGTTCACGTAACCATCGCCGCAGGTGGGCGTAGTCGTAGGCCTTGTCCGCGTGGAGCTTGCCGGGTCGGCGCCGTCGGCGTCCGCGGCGTGAGCGGATGGGCGGTATGCCACGGACAAGGGGCTCAAGGGCCTGGCTATCGTGCAGGTTGGCGCCCGAGATGCCGACGGACAGGGGCAGACCGGTCCGCTCGGTGATCAAGTGGATCTTCGACCCGAACTTGCCCCAGTCGACAGGATTCGGACCTGTCAGGTCCCCTTTTTCAGGGCCCGCATGTTCACGGAGTCGATCGCGCAGCGAGACCAGTCCAACTCGCCGCGGGCGCCCAGTTCGTCGAGGACCAGGCGGTGGAGCTTGGCCCACACCCGCGCTTTGCTCCACTCGGTGAACCGCCGGTGAGCTGTCGCCCCCGACGGCCCGAACGATGCCGAAGGCACCTGCTGCCAGGTACAACCCGACGTCGCCACGAACACGATCGCGGCAAGCACCTCCCGGTCGCCGTGCCGGCGCCGACCACCGCCCTGCGGCCGCGACGGCGCCTGCGGCACCACCCGCTGGAACAGCTCCCACAACTCGTCCGGCACCAGCCGTTCAACGATCCCCACCATGGCCGACAGCCTACCGCGAAGCCCAAATGAGATGACTTCTTAGAGATCAAGCACTAGGCCCTTCTTGTGGCTTGTCTTCGCCATCTCGTGTGTCTGGCTCCTGCTTCGGCAGTGTCGTCTGCGATGGCTGCGCGACCCGGCGCGGAGCGTTCAGGGGCGTCTGCCGAAGGTGTCGCGGCTGTGGTGTGGAGACGCCGTGGTTCCTCCCCGGGCTTGCCGGGGTGGCTTGTTTCCATGCACAGGTTTCGCAGTGTGAGAGTCCAACTGGGGGATTTACCAAGCCAGTTGTCGGCATATGGTTTTCGGGATGGCAGGACACACCCCCGTGTCCCGCAAGACCCCCGACTTCTAAGAGAGGTTGACCGTGCTCAGAGTTCGCAAGTTAATCACCGGTGCAGCGATTGCGGCTGTGGCCGCCGGAGCGATCGGCATGGGTACCGCCACGGCAGCGCTGGCGGACTCCGAAGGTCCGCAGCAGTGTGCTGTTCAGTCGAGAAACGTATCGGTGACCGGTGATGGTTACGCCCTGACCAATATCCGTGCCGACTACCGCACGGATGCCCCGAAGAAGAACGCGTTTGCCTCCTATTCGCTCTCCGGCGCGCCGCAGGCGTGCGAGGGCGGCGAGTTCTTCGTGTTCGACATCCTCACCAGGCGCATCGTGCCGATGCAGGACGGGTCGATGAGCGTTCAGGACTGGCAGGATGTCCGTTTCGCCGTGCCATCCGGGATGCGCCTCTTCCAGGTGATGCATGGCGACTCCGACGACCCGTGGAACGCCACGTTCGTCGGCTCGGTCACCAAGCTCTGAGGTTCCCCCGTTGTTCGGGAGTTGCTGATTAGCTGGTCAGGAGGGGTTGACGGGTGTTCAGGTTCGCTGGTTCGGCCGTCGCCTGGTTGGCGTAGTGCTTCTCTTCGTACTCGATCGGGCTGAGGAAGCCGAGCCGTTCCTGGATGCGACGGGAGTTGTAGAAGCCATCGATGTACTCGAAGAGCGCGAGGTTCGCCTCAGCCCGGGTGGTGAAGGTCCGGCCACGGAGGCCCTCGGTTTTGATGAGCATCCAGAGGTTCTCCGCGAGAGCGTTATCGTATGAGTCGCCGATCGAGCCCATGGACGCTTCAACTCCAGCTCTCATTAGCCGGGTTGTGAGCTTGATAGACGTGTATTGACAGCCGTGGTCCGCGTGATGAATCAGCTGGCCGGGCTCGACCTCGCGGGACGCGAGGGCGTACTCCAGGGTGGTCAGCACCAGGTCGGCGTCCGCGCGGGCGGAAGTCTCCCAGGCGACCACCCGGCGGGAGAAGGCGTCGCGGATCGCCGAGAGCCACAGAGGCCCCTCACCGGTGGAGATCATGGTGAGGTCGGTGACCCACAACCGGTTCGGAGCCGGTGCGGTGAAGTCCCTGTTGACCAGGTCCGGGGCCAGGGTGGCCTTCGGGTCCCGGCGCGTGAAGCCCTTGCGCCGTGGGCTGACCCCCGCGATGTCGGCCTCGCGCATCAGGCGCTCGACCCGCTTGCGGCCCACGTGGACACCCTCACGCTTGAGGACGGCGTGTACCCGCGGCGAGCCGTAGTTGCCGCCGGAATCCGCGTGGATCTCTTTGATCCGCTCGGTCAGCTCGACGTCACGGCGCCTTCGCTCGCACGGCTCGGCCTCTGCACGGCGCCAGCGGTAGTAGGTGGAGGAGGGGATGTGCAGTTCCCGAAGTACGCACTCGACTCCCAGGCACGGGTGCTCGTCAACGAGCGCCGTCACCTGGGCCGGGTCGGGTCGAGTTGCGCCGCGAAAAACGCCGAGGCCGTCCGCAGTACGTCGTTGGCCCGCTTGAGCTGGACATTCTCCTTGCGCAGGGCCGCGAGCTCGGCGCGTTCGTCGGTGGTGAGCCGGTCATCGCGTTCGCCGGCATCCGCCTCCGCCTGGCGGATCCACCCGCGCAGGGCCTCGGGATGCACGCCGAAGTCGACAGCCAGCTTCTTGATCTGGGGCTTCGGCTCCGCGGTGCGATACATCCGTACCGCACGCTCACGCAACTCGAGCGAGTATTTCCGGGGTGCAGCCATGGCCACTGGTCCTCTCATGAGTCCCATCTGACCCGATGTCAACACTCTCCGCATCCCGGGGGAACCTCACTCCTGCACACCAGGAACTCCTGACCGGCGGCCGTGCGGCCGTCAGGAACGCTCCGTTCCGGCCCGGTCGACGGCATCAGCGAAGTAAAAGTACCCGTCTCACACACCGAGAGAATGAAATGAAACTCAGGAATCGTGCCATCACAGCCGTGGCAGCCGCTGCAGTGATTGCAGGCGGAGGCGCTTCTGCTGCTTTCGCTGCTCCTGCTCCTTCCTCCGCGTCTGCCTCGTACGCCAGCACCCTCCAGGGAACAGAGCTCGTCAACCTGGAATGGACCCTGGTACACACGCTCGGCGGAATCACCCACATGCTCAAGGTCTCCGAGGACCCGCAGGTGGAACCTGGCGGCGTCTACTTCCTCTACAACCCGGACACGCAGTCCAGGGCCGGCTCGTTCATATTCGGCGGTGACGTCGCACGCCCCACTGTGCGCAACTGGAGGAGCGCTGTCTTCGCCCCCGACCTGAGCGTCCCCCGTACTGAAGTGCGCTACGGCAGCACGCAGGATCCCTCTGCCGCACGGGTCGTTGCCAGCGTGACCAACGGCTGGATCGGCGAGCTCAGCGTAGGGATACAGACCTTCACCGGGTCGGCCGGAAACCCCCAGGCAGCTCTCGCCGAAGCCCGCCGCCTGATGTCGGCGGCCGTGAAGCAGGGTCGGTTCAACGAATGCACCGAACTCGCCGCCACGTCCAGCTGGGTCAAGCTTCCCGGCCGCCCCGCGAACGGCACGGCCACCGTCACCGCATCCTGCAATTAAAGGATGCTACAAAGGACACGTCCGGGGCATTTCGCCTGTATGGGCGGGCTGAGCCGGTGTGGGTGGAGATTTGAGTGACCTCGAAGTTCCGACACCTGAGCACTGACACGGCAGCTGTAGTTCCGTCGTTGTCGCTGTTCAGGGACTTGCTGGGGTGGGTGCAGGCATGGGTATGGCTACCGTGATCATGAACGTTTGTGACGACGTATCGAGACGCGGTGGCCGTGGAGGCCACGGTAGCCGAGAAGGCGTGGGGCGAGGCCTTCGGAAGGGCGATGAGTGTGGTCGCGGGCTGTTTCGTGCGGCGTGAGGCACGGGCGACGGCGGCGGAGCTGGTCACGGGGCTGTTGCTCGAGGTGGACACGCGGAACTGCTGGACTCTCGGGCAGGCGTTGGGACATCCGGGGCCGCACCGGTTGCAGCATCTGCTGTCCCGGGCCCGGTTCGATCACGATCTGGCCCGCAGGGAGATCGCCGGTCTGCTTGCCGGTGAACTCGCCGGGCAGGAAGTGGTGCTGGTGGTGGACGAGACGGGCGATGCGAAGTCGTCCACGGACTGCGTGGGGGCCGGCAGGCAGTACTCGGGGGCGATCGGCGGTGTGGGTCTGTGCCAGGTGGCGGTCCACCTGGCGGCGGTCACCTCGACCACGAAGATGATCCTTGACCGGGCCCTGTACCTCCCGGCGGACTGGGCCGCGGACGAGGAACGCCGCCAGATGGCCGGGGTGCCGGAGCACGTCACCTTCGCGACGAAACCGCAGCAGGCACTGGCCATGGTCACCGACGCACTCGCCACGGGGATCGAGGCCCGCTGGTTCGCGGGCGACGAGGTGTACTGCGGACGCGAACTGCGCCGGGGCATACGCGCGCTGGATCTCGGCTACGTGGTCGGTATCCCGGCTTCGTACCAGGTCACCGACGGGGCCGGCCACCGGCGGGAGGCCCGCAAACTGGTCAACAGGGTGCGGCCCGGGCAGTGGATGCGCCGGCAGACCGGGCATGGCACCAAGGGCACCCGGGAGTACGACTGGGCCTGGCTCGACGTCCGCCCCGACGACACTCCCGACCAGAACGAGAACGAGAACGAGAACGGGGCCGGGGCCGGGGCCGGGGCCGGGACGAGTGTGTTGGTCGCGCGGCGGCACCGCTACACCGGTGAGGTGTCCTTCTTCCGCTGCTGGGCGCCCGGCGACGTTTCGCTGGCCACGCTGGTGGAAGTGATCTGCCGCAGGTGGCGCATCGAGGAAGCCTTCCAGCTCGGCAAGGGCTTCACCGGACTCGACCAGGGCCAGGTGACCTGCTGGAACTCCTGGATGCGCTGGTCACTGTTCTCCCTGATCGCCGCCGCCGTCCTCGCCCTCACCACCGCAGCCGTCCACGAAGACTCCGAGCCGCCGCCCGGACTCGTCCCGCTGACCTGCCCCGAGCTCATCCGTCTCCTCCGGGCCCTTGTGCTACCCCCACCAGCCCGCGACCGTGACCACGTCCTGCACTGGATCGCCTGGCGGCGCCACCACCAAGCCGTCGCGACCACCCGCCACCAGCAACGACACCACCGCCACGATCAGCCCTGAACCAGAACTACAGCTGCCGTGACTGAACCCTAGTCATCCCGGCTCTGATGGGATGACTGCGCGGGGTCAGGCAGGCCGAAGGTGACGTGGCAGGGCCCCTGGTCGCTGGAGTGCTGACTTCACTCATCACACCAGCGCCCGAGGGGCCCTGTTGGTTCGGTATGGCCTTCCCCTCATTTAGTGTGGAGTCGTGATCTGATAAGGACTTGAGGGTGGGGAAGCGACGTAGCTATTGAGTAGAAACTGCTTGATTGCTTACTCGATGGGGCCTTGTCACGTTGTCGGTGGGGGTCTGGGATGATCTTGGGGTTCTCCGTCCGGGGAGGGGAACCGCTCGTGTCGTCTGTGGTGCCCTCGTACAGGAACCACCGCTACCCGGCCGAGATCATCTCCCACTGCGTGTCTGCGTGTGGCTGTACTTCCGCTTCCCGCTCTCCTTCCGCGAGGTGGAGGAGATGATGCTCGAGCGCGGCGCGATTGTCTCCTACGAGACGGTCCGCCGCTGGTGCCGCACGTTCGGCCAGGCCTACGCCAACGCGCTGCGCCGGCGCCGCCCAGAGCCCGGCGACAAGTGGCACCTCGACGAGGTCTTTATCAAGGTCAACGGGGTGCAGAAGTACTTCTGGCGGGCGGTCGATGCCGACGGGAACATCCTAGACATCCTGGTGCAGAACCGGCGGGACAAGGCTGCTGCCAGGCGTTTCTTCCGCAGGCTGATGAAGGCCGCCGGGACGGTGCCGCGTGTGGTCGTCACCGACAAGCTCGCCTCCTACGGGGCCGCGCACCGTGAGGTGATGCCCTCGGTAGAACACCGCGCGCACAAGGGGATCAACAACCGGGCGGAGAACTCCCACCAGCCAACAAGGCAGCGCGGACGCGCAATGAAAGGCCTCCGCAGCCCCGGCTCCGCGCAGCGGTTCCTGTCCGCGTTCACCGGGATCTCACCCAATTCTGGCCCCACCGGCACTTGATGAGCGCCAAGCGCCACCGCTTCGAAATGACCGTCCGCTTCACCATCTGGAACCACATCACCGGGTCCGCCGGCATGTCCGCCATGGCCTGAGCAACGGGCCACGCAAAGCCTCGACACACCCTGACGTACCTTCAGACGATCATGCCGCCGACAACGTGACTGTGAGGATGTAGGTGCTGCTTCGGGCGGTGGTCTGACCCGCAACGTGACTGGCCATGGTGCCTTGGTGTTGATCTGTCGGCCATCGCTCGGGTGGTACTGCTGCCGCCGGGCAGAGGGGTGTGTCCCGATAGGGGCCTCGCGACAGGCACCGTCACAGTCTTGGCCGCCCCCGGCCCGGCGACGGCCACCGTTCCCGAGGCGATCAGGAGACCAGCAGCCTTGCCCAGCATCCCGCACCCCGCCGTCCCGTGTCACATCCCGCACCAGCGCACCGAAGAGATCGTGCTCGGCGTCGACACCCACAAGGACCTCCACGCCGCGGCCGTCATCACCGTCCTCGGTGCCATCGTGGACCGCCGCAGCTTCCCGACCACGGCCGAGGGATACCGCCAGCTCACCGCCTGGGGCCGCTCGGCCGGCACGCTCCGACGGGCCGGGGTGGAATGCACCGGCTCCTACGGCAAGGCGCTGGCCCGTCACCTGAACGCCGAAGGCATCGAGGTGACCGAGGTCAACCAGCCCGACAAGGCCGCCCGGCGCCGCCACGGCAAGACCGACGCCGTCGACGCCGAGGCCGCCGCCCGCGCGGTCCTCTCTGGACGCGCCACCGCAACCGCGAAGACAGGCAACGGCCCGGTCGAGACCCTGCGCATGTTCAAGATCGCGAAAGGATCCGCGGTCAAAGCCCGAACCCAGGCCATCAACCAGCTCAATAGCCTTCTGATCTGCACCGACCCGGCGCTGCGCGAGGACCTCGCCCGACTGGCCAACCCCCACCTGATCCAAACGCTGCGCCCGACTCGACGACGCGCTCGACCACGGCCCTGCGGGCGCCGCCCGCCACACCCTGCGCCTGCTCGCCCGCCGCATCCAGCATCTGACCGAGGAGATCGACGACCTGGTCAAACGGATAACCCGGGCCGTTAACGCCAGCCGTCCCGGCCTCCTCGACGTGCGCGGAATCGGACCCGACAGTGCCGCCGCCCTGCTCATTGCCGCCGGAGACAACCCCGAGCGCCTCACCAGCGAGGCCGCCTTCGCCGCCCTGTGCGGAGTCAGCCCCGTCGAACAGCCCTCCGGCAAGACCCAACGCCGCAGACTCAACCGCGGCGGCGACCGCCAAGCCAACGCCGCCCTCTACCGCGCCGCCCTCTCCCGCCTCCGCTGGGAGCCACACACCCAGCACTCCCTGCAACGACGCACAGCAGAAGGCAAAACCAAGCGGGAGATCATCCGATGCCTCAAACGCCACGTCGCACGAGAGATCTACCGACTCCTCATCCCCACCACGACGGCAACCAGCCCCGCGACACCCGCTCCACCCACACCTTGACATCCATAGGGGCATCAACGCCCCTCCGATGGCTCCCTCCGGTCGCCGTCGGCCGGTGTCGTAGGGAGGATCGCCGGAGAGCCCTCACCGCCACCCCGCCACCGGGACAACGTTGGAGGGCATCGGCTGCCCGAAACCGGGCGTGAACAAGGTGAGGATCATGATTTCTGTCGCTGCGCGTGGCGCCGCCGCCGGGCTAGTACTCTCCACGGCCGCCCTTGCCGGCCCGGCCCTCGCGGCCGAAGCCGCGGCCGGGGCGGGCAATCCGAAGCATGAACCCACGTTCACGCTGACCTCGGTACTCGTCAAGAGCACCCGCATCGAACGCTCGGCTGACCAGGGGATCGGCAGTCAGATCCTCACCACCGCCAACCTCACCAGCGACCGCGACGCCGTTACCGGGCAGGAGGCGACCATGTGCGTCCAGATGACCGGGCCCGCTCCCTTTGCGGGGGGCGAGCTGTGCAACGGGACCTGGCGACTGAGTGACGGAGAGATCAGCTGGCAACACTACGAGCCGCCCCACGCCGCCCCGCCCACCGGCTTCGACATCGCCATCACCGGTGGCACCGGCGCCTACTCCACCGCCGCCGGCTACGCCCACATCATCCGCACCTCCTTGGACGGACCGGGCGAATATCAGGTGTTCCTCAAGAAGCGCTGAAGTCGCGGGAGGGCGCCGCACTCGAGCCTCGATGGCCCCTCCCGGTTCGCCCCCTGCCTCCAACGCAGCGAAGCTCGACACCAGTAGAGCCTCCACGTGCTGTTCCGACCCTGTCGCGGCTGTGGAGGGCTGATCGCCGCTCGAGAGCGGCCCGAACCAGGTGAGGATCATGTTCTCTGTCATTGCATGGGGCGCCGCCGTGCTCGTACTGTCCACCGCCACCCTCGCGGGGCCGGCCTTCGCGGACGAGGCTGAAGGCCAGACGGGCAAGGCGAAGCCGGGTGCCGAAGTGTTCACGCTGAACGCGACGAATACGGGCAGCACCCATATTCCGAGCAGTCAGTCGGACGGCATCGGCAACCGGCTCCTGGTCACTGCCAACCTTGCCCGCGATGGCGACGTCGAATACGGGAAGGAGGCGACCGTGTGCACTCAAGTGACACCGACCGTCGCCGAGGTGTGCCAGGGCAGCTTCCGCCTGCGCGACGGCGAGATCAGCTTCCAGCACTTCGCGCCGCCCCACACCACTCCTCCGACCGACTTCGACGCCGCGATCACCGGCGGCACCGGCGCCTACTCCACCGCCCGCGGCTACATCCGCACCGTCCGCACTTCACTGGACCCCGGGGGCGGCGAACACATCGTCCACCTCCAGCGCTGACAAGCGGGAGTCCGCATCCTGAACGGCTCTTGTGTCCGGGCGGGGCGAGGGCTTGTCCGGAAGATCAGAGTCTGTAAGACCGACCGGCAATAGGCAGCCTCTGTCGAGTGATCGAGCGCGGTGGATGCAGTGCGGGCACGGGTCCACGTGATCATGGAGTTCTCTACGCTCAGTGATCACGAAGGACGGCCGTGCCCGCGCTGCCATCTTGCCTGCTCGAACCCCTCTGGGACCAGTTCTCCGCCCTCCTGCCCGCCCGGCGAGAGTTCGCTGCGGACCACCCGCTGGGCTGCCACCGCCGCCGGATCGCTGACCGGACGGTCTTCGAGCACGTCGTGCTCGCGCTGGTCCACGGCTCAGGCTACGAGCGCATCTCCACCCCCGGATGCTCCGACCGCACCATCAGACGCCGCGTCAAGGAGTGGTCTGAACTGGGGATATCCGAGAAGGTCCACGCACTGGCTCTCGAGGCGCACGACCGGATGATCGGTCTCGGGCTGGGCGAGATCTCGGTGGACGGCTGCATCACCAAGGCCCCGTCCGGCGGTGAGAAGGCGGGACGCTCCCCGGTCGACCGGGGCAAGCAAGGACTGAAACGCTCGGTCGCCTCCGACGCCTGCGGTGTCCCGATCGGAATCGTCTCCGCCGGCGCGAACCGGCACGACTCACCCCTGCTGGGCCCCACCCTGGAGGCGGCGAAGGCACAGGTCGGCGCAATGCCGACGGCGGTCAACGTCAACCTCGACCGCGGCTACGACAGCACCACGTCCCGTGCGCTTACTGACTTCGGCTTTTCAGGGTGAGGGTGGTGCGTCGAGGGTCAGGCCGGTGCCGGCTATGAAGCCGTCGAGGGTGTGGGGCCGGTATTGAAGGCGTTTGAGGCGGTTGCGGACGAGGGCTTCGAGGCGGTCGAGGGCCATGACGGCGAGGTTGGCGAGGCTGCGTTTGACGTGGGCCCATACCCACTCGACTGGGTTGAGTTCGGGTGAGTAGGCGGGCAACAGGAACACGGTCAGCCATTCACGCTCGGCGACGAAGTCGCGCATCCTGCGGGAGACGTGGGTGTTCAGCCGGTCCCAGACCAGCACGATCGGTGCCCTGACCAGCTGGTGGACTCCGTCGACGAGCGCGATGAAGTCCCGCTCGCTCATGCTGCGACGTGTTCCCTTGCCCGCGGGATGGGTCCGTAGGCGGTGACACAGCCGGGTCCTCGAGCCTGGCCGCATCGCGATCAGCCCGGCCACCGACAGCCGTCCCGACCGCCGGCCGCTGATGGTGACGACCGGAGTCACTCCTCGCCGGCCCCAGGTACGCCCCCGGGGCGGCCTGCGGGTGAACCCGGCTTCGTCTTCGAAGCAGACGTAGCCCCCGCAGGCCGCCCTCGCCCTTTTACCTCCGGCCAGGTCGCCTCCCGCCACATACTCACGGCCTGCTCATCGCGTTCGGCGACCCGCCGGGCGGGGACCTGCGGGCTGAAGCCGAGCCGGTGCATCAACCGGGTAGCGCCCGAGACGCTGTAGGTGACGTGGAACTTCCGGCCGATCAGCGTGGCCACCCTCGACGCGGTCCACACCTGGTCCTCCACCCAGCCATGAGCGGCCGGGCCCTGCTCCAGATACGCGGCCAGCTTCTCCAGACACCGCGGGGACAGACGGCACCGTGGACCGCTCGGACCGCGGGAGGCCAGAGCCTGAACACCACCATCCCGCCACAACTGATGCCATTGATAAGCCGACTTCACGCTCACCCGAAGCCGCCGTGCGACCTCCGACGGATTGATCTTCTGCTCGAACAGCTCAGCCGCCTGCATACGAACCGTCTCCCGGCGCCGACGTCCCGCAGGAGTCAGCCCGCCCCCATCCGCATATTTCACACACCACGGATACAGCCACCCACCCAGACCCATCAGGGACTTCGCAAACATTCACCCCAAAGAGCTGAAGTCAGTAGGGATATAGACATGGGCGTCACCCATGACGCCACCCCCCTCCGAGGGGGGCTGTCGCTTGCGCCCGCCCAGGGGCTCGACTCCGGCTGCCTTCTTGGCCGCGCGTCGCTCGGCCAAGCGCTCCTTTGCGACGTCTGCCGCCGCCTGCCCGGGTCGCAGAGGGTCGGTCCACTCACCGCGCCAGAACTCGGCGTCGAACAGGTAGTAGACGTTCGCGTCGTTCATCTTGTTGCCGGTCGCCGCCTTGTGGACGCGCGGCTTGACCCGCCAAAGGCCAGCGCACTCACCCCCGAAAACCGTTCGGTCCAGGGTGCTCACGGAAACCCCGAGCTGCGCGGCCAGCTCCGGCCGGTAAGGCCGGCCGCGCTTCGTGTCGCGCCCGCCGGTATCGGCGTAGGTGATCAAGAATGCTTGGCATTCCTGCTGTTGCTGACCGTGTTGCTCAGACCGTGGTGGCCCGGCATCTGATGCGCAGGGTGGAGCCTCTTTTCCACCCGGATAGCTTCGGATACCGGCCTGGGCGGTCCGCTTTGGACGCGGTGGGTAAATGCCGGGAGCGATGCTGGAAGCGGGACTGGGTGGTGGAGTTCGACATCGCCAAGTTCTTCGACAGTGTGCCCTGGGACCTGCTGGTCAAGGCGGTGGATGCGCACACCGACGCCGTTTGGGTGAGATTTTATGTGCGGCGGTGGCTTGAAGCGCCGCTCGCGATGCCCGACGGCTCCCTGCTGGAGCGGGAGTGCGGGACTCCGCAAGGGGCCCCCGTATCTCCTGTCCTGGCGAACCTGTTCCTGCACTATGCGTTCGACGCCTGGATGGGCCGGGAGTTCCCGTCCGTCTGGTTCGAACGCTATGCGGATGACGCGGTGGTGCACTGCGTGACTGAGCGGCAGGCCCGCCAGGTGATGGCCGCGCTCACGGACAGGATGGTCGAGGTCGGGTTGCGGCTGCACCCCGACAAGACCCGGATCGTTTACTGCAGGGACGGCAGTCGTCGCGGCTCTTACGAGCACACGGCTTTCACCTTCCTGGGGTACACGTTCCGAGCCAGGAAGAACCGGAGTCGGCACGGGAGCCTGTTCCTGTCGTTCGAGCCGGCAGCCAGTAAGGAAGCCCTGAAGAGAATGGGGCGGGAGCTGCGGTCCTGGCACCTGCATACCCGTTCGGACCTGTCCTTCCACGAGCTCGCCCGCAGGGTCAACCCGGTCGTGGCGGGCTGGATCAACTACTACAGCCGATTCAGGCCGTGAGAGCTGATCCCTCTCGTGATGCGCATCAATGCCTACCTGGTGCGCTGGATCCGCCAGAAGTACAAACGGCTCGCGGCCGAACGGAAGGCCATCGCGAAAATGCAGGAGATCGCCCGGCGACACCCCCGCATGTTTGCGCACTGGCGACTCACTCCAACCGCGAACGCTGTGGCGATCTGATGATCAGAACGACAAGAGCCGTGTAACGGGAGACTGTTACGCACGGTTCTGTGAGAGCCGGAGGGTGAGACTCCCTCCGGCTACTCGGCATGCATCGTCAGATGCGTGCGGGTGTGCGCACGGTGACGGCTGTTCTGCTGGCGGCGGGTCTCGCGGCCTGCAATCCGGGGGCATCCGCTGGAGGTGACGGCAAGCCGTCCCTGCCCGGTCAGGGCAAGGGCGGAGCGCAGGGTGCTCAGGGGGCGCCGGCGCTCCCGGGTCTGTCGACGACCGCGATGGCCCGTACCCAGCTCGCCGGGCTGAAGGTCGCCGGTCAGAAGGCGATGACGGGGTACTCCCGGGAGAAGTTCACGCACTGGGCCGGGCAGGGCGACAGCTGCGACACCCGCGAAGTTGTCCTGGAGCGTGCGGGCAAGAACGTGAAGCGCGACGCTGCGTGCAAGGCCGTCTCCGGCACCTGGGTCTCCGTCTACGACGGGATCACCGTCACCGACGCCGGGAAGTTGGACATCGATCACATGGTCCCCCTAGCTAACGCCTGGCGATCGGGGGCCGGAGCGTGGACGGCGGAGCGGCGCAAGGAGTTCGCGAACGACCTGACCCGCCCCCAGCTCCTCGCGGTATCGGCGGCGACGAACCGGGCCAAGGGTGACCAGGGCCCCGACGAGTGGCAGCCCCCGGCCAAGGGCTACTGGTGCACCTACGCGACGGTGTGGACGAACGTGAAGTCCACCTACCAGCTGACGGTGACCGAGGCGGAGAAGAAGAAGCTGAACGAGATGCTGGAGACCTGCTCGTGACCGACCAGCCCGACCACCCCACGCAGCCCGACCGCGATGCCATCCCGGAAGGGTCGGTCCCGTTGACCGACCACGTGAAGGCGGGCCCGGGCGGAGCGATGACCGATGAGGTCGGCGTCATCACCGGCGATGTCACCCTGACGACCGAGGCCGGCCCGGACGGAACGGCCTCGGTACGTATTCAGTACACGGGCGCCGAGGAGTGGTACACCCTCACCGGCAGCCCCGCCCCGCTCCCACCGGGCGGCCTCGCCGCCTTCCACAAGCAGGTGGTCGAGGCCGTCCTGGCCGGCGGTGCCGCAGAAGTCCCCGGCACCATTTCGTGAAAACCCGGCTGCCACGTGGCCCGGCTGCGGGATCGCCGTGTCCGGGCGGCCCCGCACCGCGGGCCGGCTGAGGACGGGGCAGGCGAGGGCGCTCGGCGCCCAGGTCCGTGTGTGCGCTGCCGAGAGCGCAGCGGGAGGGCTATACCTGGCCGGGGGCCGGGCTCGGGACCTTTCGTCTCTCCGTGGTACGCATCTCCCATGAGCCAGTTCCGCGACTTCAACTTCAAGCTGCTCGTCATCGAGGAGCTCATGTATGGCCCCGAGCCGCTCCTCCCGCTCTACGACCTGCCCGCGCGGCTGGCCGAGCAGGGGATCGGCGATCCAGCGTCCTACGCCCTGGACAACGGCCTCCATGCGGAGGTGCTGCCGGAGTCCCGGTCCTATTTCGAGGCCCTGGAGATACCGGCCGAGCTGCTCGCCGGCATCGAGGAGCTGTGCTTCGACGCAGGGGCGGAGGTCTTCCGGCACTGCGCCCCGGCATGGGACGGCGAGGACGACCTGTTCGACGTCCGTTCCCTCGAGGACCTCGTCCTGCTGCCTAACCTGCGGGAGGTCACTTTCGTGGAGGACGGCGTCCTGGCGGTGCCGGACGCGGCGGAGGTCTTCGCCACGCGAGGCATCGACACGGACTGAGCCCTGGCCGGGGAGGTTCGTTTTCCTGATGAGGACACGGATCGGGGCGGGGCAGGACATACGCGGCCTCTGTCCGGATATGTGATGGTCTTTGGTGGTGATGGATGGTCCGCTGGTGAAGGGGCGCTGGCTGGCACTGGGGGTTCTTGTCCTCGGTGTGCTGCTGGTGACGGTCGATGCGACGGTGCTGGGTCTGGCGGCGCCCTTCCTCAGTGAGGACCTAGGGCCTGTGTGATGTCGTGATCAACTACTGGGTTCTGGCCTGTTTGAGGGGTGGGGTCCGGTAGGACTGGGGTTGTGACGCGTAGGCAACTCACCAATGCTCAGTGGAAGTTCATCGAGCCGTATCTGCCGATCGGTAGGTACGGCCCGTATCCGGAGCGGTTGCGGGAGCAGTTCGAGGGTGTGATCTGGCGGTTCCGCTCCAGTGGTCAGTGGCGGGAGATGCCCGCCGAGTTCGGCCCCTGGGCCACCGTCTATGGACGCTTCCGCGTGTGGCGGGACGCCGGTGTGTTCACGGCCCTGCTGGAAGGCCTGATCGCCGAGGGTGCCCGGGTGGGAAGGACGGACTTGTCGCTGGTCAGCGTGGACTCCACCACGGTCCGTGCCCACCACGACGCCGCCGGGATGCGGGTCAGCAAGCACCTGATGAAGGCCCTGGAAGAAGCCGTGCGGGAGCAGGAGACAGCCCGGCAAAAGGGGGCGGCACGGAGGAACAGAACGGACAGGACGAACGCCGACGGATTCGCCACCGGCGCAAGCTCCGCCTGAAGGAAGCCCTGCTCGGCAGGTCCCGGGGCGGACTCACGAGCAAGATCCATCTCGCCGCGGACCGCCGGTGTCGTCCGCTCGCGCTGGTCCTGACTGTCGGGCAGGCCGGGGACAGCCCGCAGTTCATCCCCGTACTCGCGAAGGTCAGAGTCCGCCTGCCGGTCGGCCGTCCCCGCACAACGCCTGGCCCGGTCGCCGCGGATAAGGCGTACTCGTCCCGCGGCAACCGCGCCTACCTGCGCAAACGCGGAATCAAGGCCGTCATCCCTGAGAAACGGGACCAGGCAGCCAACCGCAAGAAGAAGGGCGCACGAGGTGGTCGGCCCGTCGTCCACGATGCCGACCTCTACAAGGAACGGAACACCGTCGAGCGCCTGATCAACAAGCTGAAAGCCTGGCGAGGGATCGCCACCCGCTACGACAAGTCCCCGGACAGCTACCTCGCCGGTCTCCACCTCCGCGCCGCCATGATCTGGATCGACGACCTCCTGAAAGCCGCCGACTGATCACGACATCACACCGGCCCTAGAGCGTGTCGACCGGGCGGTTTGTGACAGAGGGCCAGAAGGTCGGGTCAGGCCCGGTGGAACAGGTCGCAGGTCTGATCTTCCCGTACGTGCGGCGCACCGCGGGGGACCTCGCGGCCCTGCCGAATCCACAGCCGTTCCACCGTGTCGTAGATGGGCGTCGCGCTGCGGTCTCTATGAGGATCCGCGAACGGTGTCGCGTCTGCGGGTTCCTCCGCCCCAGCAGTGCGGGCAGTGCCCCTGCCCGCGGGGTGGGCCGTGCGGTGGCTCGCGGCTTCGGGCGGCCCGGTGTTCACCGCGGAACCGTTCTGAAGGACGGTTCCTGCTGATGATGGTCAACGACCCCGGCCAGGGCGGTGACGTTGCGGCTGGCTCCGAGGCATTCACCGAGGAGGATGAGCAGGCGGGGCTTCCATTCCGCCGTCTCCAGGGCCGCGCGGCTCTCGTCGTCTGCTACCGCGAGCAGGACCACCCCGCCGGCCAGGGACATCGGGTAGACGCCGCCGAGGACCTCCGCTCCGGACGCCAGGCGGCATACCGCCGTCTCCCAGGCGGCGTCGAGAACAGGGTCGAAACGGTCGGGCACCAGGGTCCTCTCACCGACTGGACAAGGCCCCCATGGTCACTGGCGGCGGACCGGCCTCGCAGACGAAGCGCGAGCGAAAAACCCGGAAGGAGTCACCTTCCCGACCCTGTTCGATTCGATCCCATGGGTGTTGCGGACTTCCAGTGCAAAACCGGTTCTCCTCGCGTTCGTTACCTGTACGGGGATCAGTCCTGCCGCCCGGCTTTCCCGAGCTCCGGGCAAACGCGCCGCCGCGCGGGCCGGGTTGATCGTTGTGGGTGCTTCAGTCGGCGGGGGCACCCACCCGCATGCCGGGGCAACGCGGTGGCACTACCCCGGCCGTCACCACGGTTCGCGTCCAGCTGCGGAGCTCGTCGACGGCGGATACACCGCCCGCTGAAACCCACGCGGGCCGCTGGGCTCACAGGTCGAGGCGCCGACCCAGACCGTACGGTGGTCTGGACCTCATACTGCTCCTGCTGAGGTCCTCGCCGCGATCGACGAGACCAACCGGATCAGGTGCCCTCGATGCCGTCGTACTCGTGTTGGAGTGCAGCATCCTCTGCCGCTCAGCGCAGGTCCCCCCTCCTGACCTCAGGGCTTTCCGGGGCATGAGGCTCGAAGTCGCCGGCCAGCCTCTCCCGGGCGGCTTGGAGTCCATGGCACCTGACCATGGCGCAGCGTTCGCCAAGACGCGCTCCGCGGACCTGTATCTGTCTGCTCCTCAGGGGCTGTGTGCGGGTGGTGTGTCGAGCAGGGCGGGGTCGCGGCCGTCGAGAGCACCCCACAGACGGGCGGCCACCAGCTCCGACATGGCCAGGCCCCGCGGGTGCCGTCGGCCAGGACGACTGGCACGATCAGCGCTGGTCCGCCGTCCGGCTTGCTGACTGCGCACAGAGCGCGTTCCAGTACGTCGGCGATGTGGATGAGGTGGACGGGGCTGCCGGTCATGACGAGGTCTTTCCGCGAGGACGGGAGGAGCCGGACGGTGCCGTGCAGTGTGCAGCATGGCTGTGGCCGTGTCGGCTGGAGTCTGTGAGGGGCGGGGCGTGGCAGGTCAGGGGCGAACGTCTCTGGCTTCGAAGCGTGTGGGGCCCAGTTCGAGGGTGAAGGTGACCTGCTGGCCCGCGGACAGGCTCCCCGACCTGCTCCGCAGGTCGGCCCGGACCACGGGGACCGGGACCTGCGAGTCCAAAGGGATGATCTCGCCCCTGCCCTGCTCCCGGTCCCACCACCGAACGAACCCCATGACACGCTCCTCAAGTGTCTCGGCTTCCTGCATCTCGCACTCCCGATCGGACAGTTCTCGGTAGAACCACCCTGGTCGGCATGGATGCCGGGGTAGTTCCCTCGATATCCGTATCGTCTGCTTCGTCCTCCTCATGCGGGAGACCGCCCCAGCGGGTGACTCGGTAGGCTCCCGGAGCGCATCCTGGTCACGGCCCCGGCCCTGTGCACTCCCGGCGCACCACCGGCTCGGAGCTCGCAGGCAAGCCGTGTCGGGGGCGGGAAGCGTAGGCCAGCGCGTAGTCGATGACGGCCACCTGGCCGTCCCTGGCGGGGCGGGTGTTGGTCGGTGAGACAGCTGTGGGCCCAGCCCGCGGCACACATCCGGGCCTGGGGCCCGGCCCAGGATCGAGCGATGCCCTGGAGCCGGGCCCCCTGGCCGAGGGGCCGGCCGCCTTCGGGACCACGCGCCAGGGT
Organism: Streptomyces sp. NBC_01264; assembly: GCF_026340675.1. Taxonomy (NCBI): domain Bacteria; kingdom Bacillati; phylum Actinomycetota; class Actinomycetes; order Kitasatosporales; family Streptomycetaceae; genus Streptomyces; species Streptomyces sp. NBC_01264. The sequence continues at coordinate 6,722 of NZ_JAPEOX010000006.1, read as the reverse complement.
GAACACCCGACCCGGCTTCATCCGCTCCCGGCTGCTCGGCGCGGCCTGTCCCGCGCGCCGACGCGGCCCGCCGGCCCCGCGCGGGCATGACCGGATCGGACTGGGCGGCGCACCACCGAGCGAGCCGGGGACGACGACCGGGGTAAGGGGGTGCGGCGGGAGCGGACGGCACTCGCCACGATCCGCGGAGCGGCCACCAGGGGCACGCCCCTGCGCCGGCGCCGAAACACTGACAGGTGGGGTTGATCAGCAGGCCTCAGGGGAAGTCTCTGCCCTGCGGACCGTCGGCTGGACAGGGGGTCCCTGTGACGTAGGCAGCCGCTGTGCGGGAGCAGGGGAAACTTCCAGGGTGGGGTTGGTGCATGGTGGAACGACGCATGTCGGTTGCGACGCACTGGGGCAGTTTTGTCGCGGTGGTCGAATCCGGCCGGTTGGTGCGAATCGAGCCGACGAGCGACGACCCTGCACCGTCGCCTATCGGCCCCGGAATGGTGACGGCCGCCAACGACCACGCTCGCGTGTTGCGCCCCGCGGTGCGCAAGGGCTGGCTGAACGGCCTGCCGCGCGTCCACGACACGGCCAGAGGCGCGGACGCCTTCGTGGAAGTGAGCTGGGACGACGCGCTCACCCTGGTCAGTAATGAACTGTCTCGGGTGCGTTCACAGTACGGGGACAGTGCGGTGTTCGGCGGGTCCTACGGCTGGGCGAGTGCGGGCGCGTTCCACAACGCGCAGGGGCAACTCCACCGGTTCCTGTCGTTAGGCGGGGGATACACCGATTCGCGGAACACGTACAGCACCGCGGCTTTGGAGGTCATCCTCCCCCACGTGATCGGCGGGCATCCGTGGAGCTACCAGTCCCGGATGCCGATGTGGCACGAGATAGCCGAGAAGTGCGAGCTCGTGGTGGCGTTCGGGGGGCTGGCCCTGAAGAACAGCCAGATCAACCCTGGTGGGCTGGCCAGGCACCAGACGCAGGACCTGCAGCGCCAGTGCCGTGAAGCCGGGGTGCGGTTCGTGAACGTCAGCCCTATCCGCAGCGACGTCGCCGGCTTCCTCGACGCCGAGTGGCTGCCCGTCATCCCCAACACCGACACCGCCGCGATGCTCGGCATCGCCCACACGATGCTGGTCAACGGGTGGCACGACGAGGACTTCCTGCGCCGGTGCTGCACCGGGTTCGACCGCTTCGCCTCCTACCTGCTCGGCGAACTCGACGGCGTCCCCAAGGACGCCGCATGGGCAGCGGAGATCACGGGCATCAGCCGCGACACGCTCACGGACCTAGCACGCCGCCTGACCACACAGCGTTCCCTCATCATGGTCAACTACGCGGTGCAACGGGCGGACCACGGCGAACAGCCGATCTGGATGTCCGTCGTACTGGCCGCCATGGCCGGCTCTATGGGCCGGCCCGGCTGCGGCTGGGGCGCAGGTTACGCGACGATGGACGCGACTGGGGTCGCCCCAGGACGCCCCTCGGTGGCAACGATTCCGGCGGTGTCCAACCCCGTTGCGGACTTCATCCCGGTCGCAAGGATCGCCGACACCCTGCTGCATCCGGGGAAGACCATCGACTACGACGGGCAACGGCTCACCTTGCCCGAGCTGCGCCTCGTGTACTGGTGCGGAGGAAACCCGTTCCACCACCACCAGGACCTGCACCGGTTGACCCGTGCCTGGCAGAGGCCCGACACGGTGATCGTTCACGAAGCCTGGTGGAACACCACGGCCAAGTTCGCGGACATCGTCCTGCCCGTCGCCACCGGGCTGGAGCGCGACGACTTCGCAGCCGGATTCTCCGACCCCCACCTCGTCGCGATGCCCAAGGTCCGCGAGCCGGAAGGCGAGTCGCGCACCGACCACCAGATCTTCGCCGCCCTGGCCGCCCGGCTCGAATACGAGAAGGAGTTCACACAGTCGCGTTCCGAGACCGAATGGGTCCGGCACCTTTACGAGCAGACGAGAGCCGAGCTCGGCGACGAGGCCGCCTTGCCGAGTTTCGAGGAATTCTGGCGCAGCTCCACCGCTGAGCTGCCGGCGCTGGCCGGACCGTTTCCCGGGAGCTTCGAGGCACTCCGCTCGGATCCACGGCGTTTCCCCCTGCAGACCCCGTCGGGCAGGATCGAGATCTTCTCCGAGGAGATCGACTCGTTCGGCTACGACGACTGCGCCGGGCATCCGACCTGGTACGAGCCGGCAGAGTGGCTCCACGCTGACCTGGCGGACCGATTCCCACTGCATCTGATCTCGAACCAGCCCGCCTCGCGCCTGCACAGCCAGTACGACAACGGCGGCCACAGCCTCGATTCGAAGATCCGTGGCCGTGAGCCCGTGACCCTCAACTCATCGGACGCCGCGTCGCGTGGCATCGAGAACGGCATGATCGTACGCGTCTTCAACGACCGCGGCAGCTGCCTCGCGGGCGCAGTCCTGTCGGACGACGTCATGCCAGGCGTCGTACAACTGTCCACCGGAGCATGGTGGGATCCGGTCCAGCCGGGCCTGAGCGGAACCTTGGACCGCCACGGCAATCCGAACGTCCTCACGGCAGATCGGCCTTGCTCGCGCCTCTCCCAAGGGCCCAGCGCCCTCAGTGCGCTGGTCGACGTCGAGCCGTACGCCGATCCCCCTCCTGAGGTGCTCGCCTTCACACCACCCGATATCGAACACTGACACGAATGTTGCAGGCCTCTTCGGGCCGATCTCCGCGCCCTCCATCGTCACGTGCGTGGCAGGCTGCGCCCGCCTGCCGGGAGGCTCTCCACATGCACGTTTGCGCTTGAGTAACCGTATGAATACTGTGCGCATTTGTGACTGCACTTCAAGACCTCAAGTACGGCCAGTGGTTCAGGGGCGCCGACATCGACGGCGACGGGTTCATCACCCAGCGGGACGTCCGCATGATGAGCGAGCGCTACATCGCCGCCCGCAGCACCACGCCGGCCCCCGCGACCGCCCGTCTGCTCACCGATGGCATGGACGCGTTCTGGACCAACGTGATCGCCCCCATGGACCAGGACGGTGACGGCAAGGTCGACCTGCGGGAGATGACGGAAGGATTCAGGCGGGTCCTGACCGACCCCGCCCTGTACCCGGAACAGATCGAGCCGGTCACCAACTGCTTCTTCGACCTCGTCGATCTCAACGCAGACGGCAAGATCGACCAGGCGGAGTTCCAGCAGATGTTCGACTCGGTCGCCGGCGTTCCCGGAGACGACTGCGCCGCCGTCTTCACCGCTTTGGACCGGGACGGCTCCGGCGCGCTGGACCGCGGCGAATTCCACCAAGCACTCACGGAGTTCTTCTACGGCAACAATCCAGACGCTCCCGCCAACCACCTCTTCGGCAGGATCGCCGACTGACGAACCCCTAAATGCGGCACAGGCCTGTATGCCCACACCACTGCTGGTGTGGGCATACAGCGTGAAGACCTCAGGCCAGGGCAGCCCCTGAAGACACCTCTTCAACCACCGGCGGTTCCGCGCCCCGACCTGGAACCGATCTTCAGCGAGCTCCCCGAGCACTGGAAGAGTGCCGGCCGCTTGGTGCCAGGCCGCGCGGACGAGGAGGGGACGATCCTCGCCCGCCGCTACCCCTGGCCCAGCCGCTGATTCCGCCCCAATAGTTCCGCGATGGCGATTTCGCCGCGCTTCCGAGGCTGTCGGACGGGCACCGTGGTTGGGCCCCCGGTCCGACAGCCCCCATCACCAAGCCCGCACGGGACAGCTCCCACAGCACGAAGGCCCCGACCGCTCGGGAGATCAGGGACCTTCGGCGCCGGGGAAACTGCCACGGCTCCGACGCCGCGCAGGAATCGGAGCCGCGGACCGCACAGGACCCAACGTGGGGGTCCAGCCTCGTGCACGCGTCATGCCCTCCAACGCGTACGACTGCGCCAAGGACACGGCCAGTAGATCGCTCGTGGAAGGCGGCTTCGAGGAGGGCCTGTCGGGCACCTCGCGGTGCGCGGCGCCGTAGGACTTGAGCTTGTCGGTGACGACCACCCGGGGCACCTGCCCGGTGGTGGTGAGGAGCCGGCGGAAGAAACGCGTGGCCGCAGCCTTGTCACGACGGCTCTGGACCAGGATGTCCAGGACGTTGCCGTCGGCGTCCACGGCCCGCCACAGGTACTTCTGCTCCCCGCGGATCTTGATGAAGACCTCGTCCAGGTGTCATTTGTCGCCCGGTTTCGGCCGCCTGCGGCGCAGGCTGTTCGCATACGCCTGCCCGAACTTCAGGCACCACCGGCGGATCGTCTCGTAGGAGACGACCACGCCCCGCTCGAGCATCATCTCCTCCACCTCCCGGTAGCTGAGGGGGAAGCGGAAGTACAGCCACACGCAGTGCGCAATGATCTCCACCGGGTCGCGGTGATTCGCGTACGACGGCACCCCAGATGACACGAACGGATCCCCTCCCCAGACGGACAACCCCAAGATCATCCCAGACCCCCACCGACAACGTGACAGTGCCCTTCATCAAGATCAACGGGGCGTCGAAGTACTTGTGGCGGGCCGTCGACCAGGACGGGAACGTCCTCGACATTCTCGTCCAGAACCGGCGTGACAAGGCTGCGGCCAGGCGTTTCTTCCGTCGGCTCCTCACCTCTACCGGGCGGGTGCCCCGGGTGGTCGTCACCGACAAGCTGAAGTCGTACGGGGCCGCGCACCGTGAGGTGATGCCGTCGGTGGAGCACCGTTCGCACAAGGGCTTGAACAACCGGGCGGAGAACTCCCACCAGCCCACCCGTCAGCGCGAACGTGCGATGAAAGGCTTCCGCAGCATGGGCGGGGCGCAGCGGTTCCTGTCCGCGTTCACCGGGATCTCGCCCCACTTCCGAACCGGACGCCACCTCATGACCGCCGGCCGCCACCGCCTCGAGATGACCGTCCGCTTCACCATCTGGAACCAGATCACCGGCGTCGCCGGCATGCCCTCCGCGGCCTGAACAACCAGCCGCCGACGGCTTCCTCACGCCCCCAGAGATCACACCACCGACAACGTGACAGCACCTTCGTCAGCTGCTGGAGCAGACCGCCCTCGCCCGTCAGCTGCAGGCCCTCGGCCTGGGCCCGGGCCACGAGCTCGTTCAGGAACCGGTCATCCACGCCCGCCGACACGGCCTCCGCCTCGGACGGTGTCGCTATGTTCTCGCTGGTCACAGGTGCAATCCTCCATGATCAGAGTTACACCGTTACTTTTACAGTCCCTCAGTGGCTGGTCTTGCCGGCGGTGATGTCGGGCAGGGTGCCTCCGACGACGACGTGGTTGCCATCCGGTCCAGGGCCGCCGCACATGGTCTGGATCTCGTCCTGGGTCATCTTCCGGGAGTGCATGACGTAGGTGTAGTTCAGGTTGGGGTTGTTGGAGGCGTTGCGGCCGGGCTCGGAGAACGTGACGTTGCTGAACTTGATCGGCTGGGCGGCGTCGCCGGTCATCGTGACGTTACCGGTGACGTTCTGGGTGCTCGGGATGGAGTTGATCCATCCCACGTTCCACGGGTCGACGTTCTTGGTCTCGGTGTGGGTGGTGATGTCGGTGGTAGTCCAGGCATGCCCGACGCTCACGCTGGCGGTGATGCTGGTGTTGACCGTGTCGAACAGCTTGATCTGCTGCTGAACGGAGACCGTGCTGGAGATGTTGGTGGTCTCGGAGTTCTGGACCTGGCCGCCAATTTGCTCGGAGGCTTCACCGTCGCCGCAGTTCCAGGCCGGCGACCCGGCAAGGACCTGCGGGCCATGGCCCCAGCTGACAGGGTTGGCCTGATCGGGTGTGAAGCTGATCGAGTTCGGGTCGAGCAGGGCCATGCCGGACAGGAAGTTGCCCATCGCGTTCGCGTCGCCGTCGGGTGCGGTGGCATCGAGCGTCAGCGGCGCGGTCTGGTTGGTGGAGTCCTTGCCGTAGATCGAGATCTGTGTGGGGCCCGTCTCTCCGGCCACTACGTTCGGGCTCTGCGCGATGCAGCCGAGGCCGGACAGGAGACCGCTGGGCCCGGTGGCACATGTCTGAACGCCTGGCGTGTTGCCGTGGGGGTCGATGATTGCCAGATCGTGGCCGTTCGCGTAGTCCGAAGGTGTGACGGCCATGACTACGTTGGCGCCGGCACCAGGGGCCAGAGTGGCCATCTGGGCAGCTGTGACGAGTGCGCTTGCACCCGGTGCGATCTTGATCGGATCGTAGAGGGGGTCCTCGTTCTGCCCCAGGCTCGCTGTCCACGGCGTGCCATTGAAGAAGATGTAGTCGCCCGTCTTGGCATTGGGGTAGTGCGCGCCGGCGGCCCGCGTGGCGGTCGGGGTGGCGGCCCAGGCAGAACCGGCACCGGCACTGGTAAGCGCGGCCGTGGCGAGAAGTACGGCAACCCTGGAAGCTGTTGTCTTGATAGTCATGGATTGACTCCATTTCTGAAGGGGATGGAGGCACCCGACTTTGCGGAGTCTCTCGAGGTTCGGTTCGACATCGTCCCCTCCTCCCTGGCCCTGCCGTAGTCCTCCAATCGGCGGACCGGCCTCCTGAAAGGGGTCGGAGGAGGCGTGGCGGAGTCCGGCGGCGAGGCACTGTCACGTTATCGAGGGCATGATCGTTTGATGGCGCGTCAGGGCGTGGTGGGGTGCCGGCGGTCTGCTGTTCAGGCCGTGACGGGCAGGCCGGTGGTGCCGGTGATGTGGTTCCAGATGGTGAAGCGGACCCTCATTTCGAAGCGGTACCGGCCGGCGGTCATGA